>JALCSJ010000008.1 GCA_022653215.1 Acidaminococcaceae bacterium | reverse complement strand
GATTTCTTCAGATAAAGCTACCAGCGTGGCGTTAATTCTCAATGAGCTTTTGCAAAATGCTATTGACCATGGATTTTCCGGAAAAACTAAGGGACGGCTGGATGTAACCTTTAGGGTCAAAGAAAAAGAAGCCGTATTGGAAATACGGGATAATGGGACAGGTCTGCCAACGGGCTTAGATATAAAAAAAACAAATAGCCTGGGGCTTAAAATAATACAAACTATGGCGGAAGGAGAACTGGGGGGCACTTTTGAATTGCTGCCTCTGTCGCCGGGGACCTGTGCAAGAGTAACAATACCATTGAAAGAGGGGGATTGAAAATGAAAAAGCTCAACATTTTAATTGTGGATGACGAGGCATTAATCAGGATGGACGTGAAGGAAATGCTCACTGAGGCAGGGCATACAGTCATTGGAGAAGGGGCCTCGGGCGAAGACGCTATTCAACTGACCAGAAAATTGCATCCTGATTTTATTATTATGGATGTAAAAATGCCTGGAATGGGTGGTATTGCTGCCGCTAAAACCATTATTGAAGAAGGCATTGCGCCGGTACTGCTTTTAACTGCCTATAGTCAGACTGACATTGTAGAGCAAGCTAATGATGCAGGAGTTTTGGCCTATCTAGTGAAACCTATCAGGGAGGAACAATTATTCCCGGCTATTGATGTGGCCTATGAACGGTTTAAGGAAATGCAGGGACTGAACAAAGAACTGGAAAATTTGAAGAGCAGTCTGGAAACCCGGAAACTATTAGACAGAGCCAAGGGTATTATTATGGACACCTACAAATTGAATGAAAAAGATGCTTACAGAAAAATGCAAAAATACTGCATGAACAAAAGAATTACCATGAAACAGTTGGCAGAAAGTATATTGTCTGCTACAAATAAATAGAAATAAAACACAACTCTTAATAAGCTGCCATTTATTTATTGACAGCTTATTTTTTTTTTGCAAGCACATATTTTTTCGCAAAAACACTTGCATTTTTGCGAAAAGATGATATTATTAATATTGTGGTTAGCACTCCAGACAAATGAGTGCTAACAAAAGAAAAAACTATGAAAATCATGATACACGAAAGGAGATCCACATTATGTTAAAACCTTTGGAAGACCACGTAATTGTTGAACCTATTGAGCAGGAGGAAAAAACCAGCAGTGGTATTTATTTACCTGATACTGCTCATAAAGACAAACCTCAAACAGGTACTGTTATTGCTATTGGTACCGGCCGTTTATTAGACAACGGACAAAGAGTTCAGACCGAGGTTAAAGTCGGCGAGAAAGTTGTTTTTGCTAAATATGCCGGCAGTGATGTTGAATTAGATGACAAGAAATATGTTATTTTGAAAGACAGCGATATTCTTGCTGTAATCAGTGAGGAAAAGAAAGCTAAAAAAGAAAAAAAATGAAACTATAATTATATAGTAAGCATGGATGAACCACAATTTACAATTTGGAATTAAGGAGAGATTAATATGGCTAAATTAATTAAATTTGATGAAGAAGCACGCCGTAGTTTGGAGCGTGGTGTTAATGCCTTGGCAGATGCTGTTAAGGTTACTTTGGGACCTAAGGGCCGCAATGTTGTTCTGGACAAGAAATTCGGTGCTCCCACCATTACTAATGATGGTGTGACAATTGCTAAAGATATTGAATTGGAAGACCCCTTTGAAAACATGGGTGCTCAACTGGTTAAAGAAGTTGCTACCAAGACCAATGATATTGCCGGTGATGGTACTACTACTGCTACCCTGTTGGCTCAAGCTATGGTACATGAAGGCATGAGAAATGTTGCTGCCGGCGCTAATCCTATGATTTTGAAAAAGGGTATTAAACTTGCTACCGATACTTTGGTATCAGCTTTGGAAAAGACTTCCAAGAAAGTAAGAACCAAGGAAGAAAAAGCACAGGTTGCTTCTATTTCTGCCAGTGACGAAGAAATTGGCGGCTTGATTGCTGATGCTATGGAAAAAGTCGGCGATGACGGTGTTATTACCGTTGAAGAGTCCAAGACTATGGATACTGCTTTGGAAACTGTAGAAGGCATGCAATTTGACCGTGGCTACATTTCCCCTTATATGATTACTGATCCTGACAAGATGGAAGCAGTTTTAAGCAACCCTTATGTATTCATTACTGATAGAAAGATTACCTTGATTAACGATATTATGCCTGTTTTGGAAAAAGTTGTACAACAAGGTCGTGAACTTCTGATTATTGCAGAAGACATCGAAGGCGAAGCACTTGCTACCTTGGTTGTTAACAGACTCCGTGGCACATTCAAGGCTGTAGCTGTAAAGGCTCCCGGCTTTGGTGACCGTCGTAAGGCTATGCTTCAAGATATCGCTACTTTAACCGGCGCTACTGTTATCAGCGAAGAAGTTGGTCGTAAGCTGGACAGCGCTACTATTGAAGATTTGGGTACTTGCGGACAAGTTAAAGTTACCAAGGATTTAACTACCATCGTTGATGGCGGCGGTAACAAAACTGAAATTGCTGATCGTGTTGCGCAAATCCGTGCTCAGATTCCGGAAACCACTTCTGATTTCGATAAAGAAAAATTGCAAGAACGTCTGGCTAAATTAGCCGGTGGTGTTGCAGTTATCAAAGTCGGTGCTGCTACCGAAACTGAATTGAAAGATAAGAAACTTCGTATTGAAGATGCTTTGAATGCTACTCGTGCTGCTGTTGCCGAAGGTATTGTAGCCGGTGGTGGTACTGCTCTTCTGCAAGTACAAGGCTCTTTGGATAAATTGGAAGCTAAAGGCGATGTAAAGACCGGTATCAATATTGTAAAACGTGCTATTGAAGAACCTATCCGTCAAATCGCTTATAACGCAGGTATGGAGGGTGCCGTTATCGTTGAAAACGTTAAGAAGGCCAAGAAGGGCATTGGCTTCAATGCTTTGACCGAAGAATACGTTGATATGATTAAAGCCGGTATCGTTGATCCTTGCAAAGTTACCCGCAGTGCTTTGCAAAACGCTTCTTCTATTGCAGCTATGATTTTGACCACTGAATCTATTGTTGCTGATAAACCTGAAAAGAATGTTGCGCCTGCCGGTGCTCCCGGTATGGGCGGCGGTATGCCCGGCATGATGTAAAAATGCCGAGTTTGGGCTGATACTTTGTCAGAGCCAGCGGTGGAGACTGGGATGAACCAATGTGTTCTATCCCATCCTCCAGCCGCTGGCTCTTTCGCATCTCAGGCTCAAACTCTACATTTTAGCGTTCACCCTCGGCACAGGTATGAAACACTAAAAATATAGGCAACTTTAATTGTTTGCCGTCGACAATAACATAAAGTCTGGCATTGAAAAAAAGCTAGTGTTATTATATAATTATACGATAAAAACAAATGTGACCACGGGAGGTTTCTAATGGAAAACAAGAAACATGAATTGGTACTGGTGATTGACTTTGGTGCCCAATATAGCCAATTGATTGCCAGACGCGTGCGTGAATGTGGCGTTTACTGTGAAATCGTACCTTATTCCTATACATTGGAACAGATTATGGCAAAAAATCCACAGGCACTTATCCTGTCAGGAGGACCTAACAGTGTTTATGCAGAAAATACACCTAAACCTGATGCAAGAATTTTCAAAGCAGGCATTCCTATTCTGGGTATCTGCTATGGACATCAGGTTATGGCTCAGAATTTAGGCGGCAAAGTTGCTCATGCCGGAGCCGGAGAATATGGCAAAACCACTGTAGTACTTCAAACAAACAACAAATTATTTAAAGGTTTAGAAGAACAAAACATCTGCTGGATGAGCCATCAGGACTATGTGGAAGAACCGCCGGCCGGCTTCAAGATTATGGCTGCCACCACAGAATGTCCCGTAGCTGCCATGATTGATGACGAAGATAAACTTTATGGCGTTCAGTTCCATCCGGAAGTAATGCATACACCCTTTGGCAAACAAATGATGAAAAACTTCTTGTTTAACATTTGTAACCTGTCCGGTGATTGGACCATGTCTTCTTTCGCACAACGGAAAATTGCCGAAATCAAAGAAAAGGTCGGCAGCAAGAACGTACTGTGTGCTATGAGTGGCGGCGTAGACTCCTCTGTAGCAGCTGTCTTAGTTCACAAAGCAGTGGGCAAACAACTAACCTGCGTATTTGTGGACCATGGCATGTTACGTAAAGATGAGGGAGATCAGGTAGAGAAGGTATTCAAGGAAGACTTTGATATGAACATTATCAGAGTCAATGCTCAAGAAAGATTTTTGGGCAAACTGAAAGGCGTCAGTGATCCTGAGAAAAAACGTAAAATTATCGGGGAAGAATTTATCCGGGTTTTTGAAGAAGAATCTAAGAAAATCGGCCATGTAGATTATCTGGTGCAGGGCACTATTTATCCTGACGTAGTAGAATCAGGCACAGGTACCAGTGCTAAGATTAAGAGCCATCATAATGTAGGCGGTTTGCCTAAAGACATGAACCTAGGCTTAATTGAACCCTTACGCGAATTGTTTAAAGACGAAGTTCGTGCCGTAGGCGAAGAATTGGGCATTCCTGCCAATTTAGTTTGGCGGCAGCCTTTCCCGGGTCCGGGACTGGCTATTCGTGTCTTGGGAGAAATTACTCCTGAAAAACTGCAGATTGTCAGAGAAGCAGATGCGATTTTTAGGGATGAAGTTGCTAAAGCCGGTTTGGACAGAGAAATTTGGCAATATTTCGCCTGCTTACCCAATATTCGCAGTGTAGGCGTTATGGGAGATTTTAGAACCTATACTAATACGGTTGCTCTAAGAGCTGTAACCAGTACTGATGGTATGACCAGTGATTGGGCACATATTCCCTTTGCTGTTCTGGATATAGTTTCCCGTCGTATTGTTAACGAAGTACCGGGAGTTAATAGAGTAGTGTATGATATTACCTCAAAACCACCTGCAACTATCGAGTGGGAATAAATCAAATAAGCCTGCTAATCGCCATTTAAAGCGGTTAGCAGGCTTTTCTAATTATTAAAGCGTACCAAAAGAGTAACAATTATTTTCTGTTATGCATGTTGGGAAGAATTTCGGGAGGAATAGGGGAAACAAAAGGCTTTCCGTCTGTAGCTTCCAGATATTCGGCTTTAGCTTTAGCAGCGATAGAGGGGTCGTCGATAATAGCACAAGCGGCCTCAGCCAGCACTTCAGCGGCATAGAGCATACCCTTTTGAGCATAGGGAGTTTTTCCTTGAGCAACCAATTGCCAGGAATGACCGGGAGTCCCGGGAACATAGCAGGATGCATCAAACTGGGCAGTAGGGACCGCATGGCTGCAGTCACCTACGTCGGTGGAACCGGGAATATAAGCATCAGAATGACCATGCTCTACAATGAAGTTTGGCAGAAGTGTTTCTTTGAATTTAGCTATGTACTTTTTCTTTTCAGCAATGCTTAAAGTAGAAAGTGTGGAGTCACTGGCAATGCTGGCATCGTTCAGTGTAGCTTTAATTTCTTTGGCAAAAGTCAATTCTTCATCTGTAAAGGTAGGCAGAGGAACTTGGTGCATGGTTTTATCCAGCAATTTTTCCAAAACACTGTTGGATAAAACATTGGAGCAAGCCTTGTCAAAAGAAATTTCCAATTCTGTTTCTGTCATAAGAGCTGCCCCCTGGGCAATCTTGCAGACTCTGTCATAGAGTTTTTTTACTTTGTCATTATCCGTAGAACGTATTAAATACAAAACTTCTGCATGATTTGGAACAACATTGGGAGAAATGCCCCCGGTATCAGTGATAGCATAATGAATTCTATCAGTAGGCTCAATGTGCTCATGCATATAGTTAGTTCCAACATCCATAAGTTCTACTGCATCTAAAGCACTTCGCCCTAGATGAGGAGCACCTGCAGCATGAGCGGAAATTCCTTTGAAACGGAAATATATTTGACAGTTAGCTTGATAGGACCCTGTAGTTACGCCATAGCCTCCTGCCGGATGCCAGGTAAGTGCTACATCCAAATTGTCAAATTCACCGGCTCTGGCCAAATATGCTTTGCCGCTGCCACCTTCTTCGGCAGGGCAGCCTACCAATACTACAGTACCGGGCAGTTTATGCTCTTTTAAATAGTCCCGTACTAATAATGCTGCACCTACAGAAGCAGTGCCAAGAAGATGATGACCGCAGCCATGACCGATGGTGGTACCTTGCCTGGGAGAAGGCTTAGCTACAAAGGCTTCCTGGCTCAGTCCGGATAAAGCATCAAATTCAGCTAAGATACCGATTATCGGATGACCAGAGCCATAGGTAGCAGTAAAAGCTGTTTCCATATCTGCCAGATTTCGTCTTACCGTGAAACCTTCTTTTTCCAGACAACTGCTTAATGCCGCCGAAGATTTATATTCTGTAAATTTCAATTCAGCATAATCCCAAATAGAACAGCTAAGACTAGTCAATAAATCCTTGTACTTATCAATATTCATTTTGTGTCCTCCTTAGGCAAAGAGTCCTGCATTATTCTTTCTGAAACCATCTAAAATCACAGCCAGGACAAAGGGTAGACCTTTTTTTAAACTTTCCGGTTCAATCCATTCTCCTCTTGTATGAGCACCATCACCTATATAACCGCCAATGGCACTGGCATTAACTCCCTGGGAGAAGGGAATATTGCAGTCTGTGGAACTGGGATGGAGACCGGGACGAATGCCGAAATAGAGCTCAGCCATATCACAGATTTTAGTGTCCAAGACCTTTTGCTTCTCAGTGTCTATATTGCCCATGCAGGGACGGATACCTAAAATTTCTACATCGATGGCAACACCCATTAAACGGTAGGCTTCTACAGTAGCATCAAAGAATTTCATCATGGCATCAAGATTTTCTCTGATATCAGAGCGGTACTCAAAGAAAATAGAAGCTTCCTGAGCAATGGTATTAACAGAGGTGCCGCCGGTAATGCCGCCTACGTTATAGGTCGTTTTGCCTTCTTTGGGTACTTTCATTTTATAAAGAGTGTCAATAAAAGAGGACATATAGGCGATAGCATTCTTGTTGCCAAAGTTGGCAAAGGAGTGACCACCTTCAGTTTTAAAAGTAACCTTGTAACGGGTGGAGCCAACACCGTAATTCACACAGTAATCAGAGGGACCGTCAAAGGACACCATAGAGATTACGCGACCCTTATAAGCTTCCATAAAGGCTTTGGCACCTTTTAGATTACCAAACCCTTCTTCACCGCTGTTGCAGACAAAAACACAGCCTTCATCAGGTTTGTAGCCATGCTGGGTTATATATTTAGCGGTCATAAGCAGAAGAACCAGATTAGCTGTGTCATCGCCGATGCCGGGACAGAACATTTTATCGCCTTTTTCTATTAAAGTCATGGGCGCAGTGTCCGGAAATACTGTATCCGTATGAGCAGAGAAAATTCGTACTTTGTTGTCAGAAGTAACGTTGAGAGGATATATTACATTGTAAACATCGTCAATATAAACACCCTTGGCACCATTATCTTCTAACCATTTTTTGCAGAATTGAGCTCTGGCCAACTCTTGATTCAACGGAGCGGGAATAGCACAGAGAGCCTTTAAAAGAGCAATAGTTTCATCGTACTGGGCAGCAGCATCTGCCAAAATTTCTTTGTTTAATTTATATTCCATAGTAACCTCCTATTTAAAACGAGACATCATTAAGATGTCTCGTTTCTTACGATGGATAACCATCGTCAATACTTATTTCTATTTTACAATACACCGGCAGGAAGTGCAACACCAACGCCAGGTCCAATAGGAATACCGCTCAGCATCCAAAGAATTACGAAAATGATCCAAGCTATTTGCAAAATAATGGCAACCGGTATCATATTGGAAATCAAAGTACCAATAGCAATGTTTTTATCGTATTTAGCCTGGGCCACAGCAAGCAGCATCCAAATGTAAGGGCTCATGGGAGTGAAGCAGTTTCCGGGGGAGTCACCTAAACGATATAACAACTGAGTGAAACCGGGGTGATAACCCAAGAGCATGAACATAGGAACGAAAATAGGTGCGAAAATTGCCCATTTTGCTGAACCGGAAGATACGATGATATTTACCATGGCGCTGATAATGATAAAGGATACGCACATGGGAATACCGGTAAAGCCAATGCTCTTTAAGAAGTCGGCACCACTAATAGCAAGCATAGTACCTAACTTCGTCCAACTGAACAAACCTTGGAACTGACCGCAGAAGAAACAGAAGATAACATAGGCGCCCATGGCACTCATTTGCTTAACCATGGCCTTGTTAACATCTTTCAGAGTCTGGAACTTTTTGGTAACGATACCAAAGGTAATACCGGCAATACTGAACATTAAGAACAGTAAAGGAATCAAACCTTTAAGCATTAAAGAACCAACCAATTTGCCGTTTTTGGATAATACACCGGTAAAGAAACCTACAGCTACAAGAGCAATGAACACTACCGTTGCAAGAGCAGAAGCATGTAAACCTTTGATTTCCAAAGGAGTAACTTCAGCAAGTGTTTCGTGTTCATCAGTAGGAACAAATTTACCAAAACGAGGTTCAATAATTTTAATGGAAGTTAAACCGATAACTAGTGAACAGAGAAAAGTAGAAGCCATCATGAAGTACCAGTTACAGGTAACATCAACTACGAAAGCGCCTTGCTTACCCATAAAGGCATCAATAGCTGTGTTGGTTAAACCTTGGAGCAGGGAGTCAGTACCGGCAATCATTAGGTTGGCGGTAAAACCTGCCTGAGCACCGGCATAAGCTACCAGCATACCAACAATAGGATGCTTGCCAACGCCAATGTAAACCAGGGCAGCCAACGGAGGAATAACAATCATGGCAGTATCAGAAGCAATATTGCCAACGGTTCCCAAGAAAGCAATTAAATAAGGAACCATGTTAGGATTAACGTTACTCATACTGCGTCTCAGCATGGTAACAAGCATACCGGATTCTTCGCAGAACCCAATAGCTAAGGTCATAGTTAGTACCAAGCCCAAAGGAGCAAATCCGGTAAAGTTTTTAACCATATTATTTAAAAACCATTCAACACCGGCCTTGCTAAATAAGTTGGCAGAAACAACAGCCTTTTTGGTAGCAGGGTTAACTAAGGAAACCCCACTGTAAGTAAGGAGAGCACCGATAATAGCAGTAATTACAAATAAATAACAGAATAATAATGCAGGCGGTGGTAACTTGTTACAAGTTCTTTCTACCCAATCCAGAAAAACATCCACCTTTGTCCTTTTTGTTGCGATCTCTTCTTTCACTAAAAACGCCTCCTCTTCTGAGTATAATTTTGCACTTATATGATACCAAATTAACAGATTATTGTCTACGAAAAAGACGTGAAAAGTACACACAACATTCACAAAAATGTTTCACTATTTTCAATTGGAAACACCTATGATAAAATATAAATAAAACTTTAGGAGGCAGAAAATGGAAAAACCTATAATTGGTATTCTGGGAATTAAAGTAGAAAAACCTATAATTGGACAAAAGGTAACTATGGATTTTGTCAATGAAAATTATAATAAAGCAGTTATTGCAGCAGGAGGAGTACCTTTTTTGTTAGCGGTACCGGAAAATCCTTATGCTTTGGATCAGCTTTTAGAAATATGTGATGGTCTTTTATTTCCAGGAGGGCCGGATGTGGATCCCAAATTCTACGGAGAACAGCCTCATGAAAAATTGGGACCTGTCCATGAGCAGTGGGATGTTTTTTGGTTCCATGCCCTGGAATATGCTAGAAGTAAGGGCATGCCTGTACTGGGTATTTGCCGAGGGTTACAGCTTGTCAATATAGGTCTTAAAGGTGATTTGTATCAGGACATTAGCGAAAGCGGTCTGACTTATTTGACACATTGTCAAAACCAAAATAGGGACTATCCTCTTCATGAAGTGAAAAGCGTGAAAGGGAGTCTGTTTAATAAGTTAATTGGGGCAGAAAGTGTTTACACCAATACTTTTCATCATCAAATAGTGAAGAAAGTCGGAGAGGGTCTTAAGGTAACCGGCAAGGCAGCAGATGGCGTGGTAGAAGCAATGGAAAATGAGGACGGTTCTATTCTTTTAGTACAATTTCATCCAGAAGAACTGCAGAATTCCGTGCCTGCTACCAGAAACTTATTTAAGCATCTAGTGACCAAGGCGGCAGAGTTTAAACAAAAAAAGTAAAAAGATGGCGAGTCCAAAATAAGTGATAAAGTTTCCTTGACATGACTCTGTGAAGTTGTTACAATAAGTATCGTTCATCGGAGGGCAGATACTCATAAGAAGTATATAAACCGGATAAGATGGTGGGATGAAAAACCACTATTTTATCCGGTTTAATTTATTGAATGTTTGCTTAATGAATAAGTCTTAGTTATAAGGAGTAAGTTTTATGTCAAAAACTAATTTTACAGAAGGAAAGATATTAGGTCCATTATTTAAATTTGCCCTGCCTATTCTAATGGCTATGTGCCTTCAGGCACTGTATGGTGCCGTTGATTTGTTGATAGTGGGTCAGTTCGCTCAGGCAGGAGATGTTTCTGCCGTAGCTACAGGCAGCCAGATGCTGCAAATGATTACTGTTGTGATTACAGGACTAGCCATGGGAACTACAATTCTCCTGGGTCAGGCTATTGGCAAAGGTCAAAAAGAGGAAGCTAGTAATATTGTTGGCAGCAGCATAGTCTTTTTTGCTATAGTCTCTGCAGTATTAACTATATTTATGCTAGTCATCAACAGACCTTTTACTGTGATTATGCAGGCTCCTCCTGAAGCTTTTAACCAGACCATGTCCTATGTTTTCATTTGTTCACTGGGTATCACTTTTATTGTAGCGTATAATGCAGTGGGCAGTATTTTGCGGGCTATAGGTGATTCTAAAACCCCGCTTTATACGGTGTTTATGGCCAGCGTTTTTAATGTAGGGGGAGATTTATTCTTTGTGGCAGTACTACATATGGGTGCTGCCGGCGCAGCCATAGCTACAGTTATGGCTCAGGCTTTAAGTGTTGTTTTGTGTTTAATGTTTTTACGCAGAAAAAAACTGATATTTTCTTTGCGCAAAGAAAATATCAGCTTTCAGGGACATATTATTAAACGTATTTTTAGTTTAGGCTTTCCTGTGGCACTACAGGATGCTTTGGTGGGAGTGTCTTTCCTGGCAATAAATTCCATAGTAAATAGCTTAGGAGTAGTTGCTTCGGCCGGGGTAGGAGTGGCGGAAAAAATTTGTGCTTTTGTTATGCTGGTACCTTCGTCTTTTTCGCAGTCTTTATCAGTATTCGTGGCACAGAATATAGGGGCAGGAAAGAGAGTCAGAGCCAGAAAAGCTATGCTTTGCGGTATGGGAATGTCTCTTATGGCAGGAGTAGTAATGTCATATGCTTCATTATTTTACGGCAGTAATTTAGCAGGTATTTTTACTACTAATGGAGATATTGTTTATGCAGCGGCAGATTATCTCAAGGCCTATTCTATAGATTGTCTTTTGGTTTCTTTTTTATTTTGTTTTATTGGCTATTTCAATGGCAGCGGCCAAACCAAAGCAGTCATGGTTCAAGGTATTTTGGGCGCTTTTTGTGTAAGAATACCTGTTTCTTATTATATGAGCAAGTTGCCCCATACATCTTTGTTTAAGATAGGTCTGGCAACACCTTGTTCAACTATTGTTCAGATAATTTTATGTTCATGTATTTTTTGGTATTTGCTAAAAAAAGAAAAGAATATAAATAATGCAATTTCTAAAGGACTCACAAGGTAAGTGGAATGACAAAAAAGGGGCTGCAACGTAATGACACAAAGTCATTGTGTTACAGCCCCAACATTGTATTACAGCTTTTTTTAAACAGCGGCTAAAGCTACACCTAAAGCCTGACAGTTGGCTAGCACTCCATCATCAGGAGCATTATTGCCGATAACAGGAGGAACAACCAGCTTGGCTCCAAGCTCTTCTGCCTCTGCTTTCCACGTAGCCATCCATTCTCCTGTGCCCCATCCGTAGGAACCAAAAAGTCCGATATTTTTGCCGGAAAGCTTGTCCTTTATTTCATCCCACATAGGCTGAAATTCTCCTTCTTCCAAAACTTCTGCACCCATAGCCGGACAGCCCAAAGCAAGGGCAGTAAATTCATCCAAATTTTTTCCAACAAATTCTCCGGCTGTAAATATGGATACGTTCGCACCCTGAGCCTTTGCTCCGTCGGCAATGGCGGTAGCCATTGCTTCTGTATTACCGGTACCGCTCCAATATACGACTGCTATTTTACTCATTTACAAACACAACCTTTCTTTTATTTTTTAAAAAATTAAACTGCATAATTGCTAGGTGGTTTTAGCAACGTTAGACTGCTACAGCCAGCTGTTCTAAAGGCATGCCACGCAGATAGTTTTCTACATAAGAGTTAACACAGTGATGGCATTTTTCAAAGTAATATTGAGCTTGCTCGGGATTGCTATATGCTTTCCAGCATCCTGAACAAAGACCCGGAGAATGGGGGGTAGCCATATAAGCTTTAACATCTTCCAACGGATATCCTAGTAATAAGCCTATTTCGTGAGGAAAAACTGAGCTGTTATTCAGTCTCCAAACCAATTCTTCTATTACTTCTTGGTAAGAAGCAGGCGACTCAAAGCCTTGTTCTCTAAGAAAATCTTGTGTTTCGTAATTACATAGTGTTTTCTGAAGGCTGTTTTTTCTGTAAACCAGAAGCAAGGCTCGGTGGCTTATAATATTATATTTTAGCAGTTCAATGTAAATGCTCTTATCGCTAAGAATCTTCCTGACAGATGAGATTGCATTAAAACATTCTTCATTACAGGAAAAAGTATAGGTAAACAAATTAGCTATTTTAATTCCGGCTAAGGTGGGAGCACACTGTCGAACAATTTCTGCTTCAAAAATCTGGTGTTGTTTTATCGTTATCATTTTTCGCTAACCTCTTTCTTTAGCTTGTTTGTGCTAACGTGATATGAAAATAATATGTATATGTTAGCACAAACTAACTAAAAGTTAAAAGAAAAAGTTATAACTAGCATGAAAGTGGGGACTCGATGTTAGCAATAACTAACTAAAATCAGTATAAAGGAAAATTAACAAAAAAGCAAGAACTTTTTTTATGTATCTTGACAATACCCAATAGGGGTATTATACTATATACCTAGTGGGGGTATATAAAATGAAAAAAAATAAATGCGGATGTGAACAAATGAAAGTAAGAGACAAAAACGGCACAGAATATAAAAAACTTCTTTCCAGGTTGAACAGAGTTGAAGGACAGGTAAGAGGCGTAAAAAAAATGCTGGAAGAAGATCGTTATTGTATTGATATTCTTATTCAGGTCAGTGCTATTACTTCTGCACTTAATGCTTTTAACAAAGAACTTTTAACAGAACATATTGAATCCTGTGTAGTGAATGACATTAGGGCAGGAAAAGAAACTAAAGTTGACGAGTTGTGCACCACTTTGCGGAAATTAATGAAGTAAGAGGATAATATTATGAAAAAAGAAAAGTACGTTATTACAGGAATGAGTTGTTCTGCTTGCTCATCACGTGTAGAAAAAAATGTCAGCAAGATGGAGGGCATGAAAAAATGCAGCGTTAATTTGCTGACAAATACTATGCAGGTAGAATATGATGAAACCATTACAGACAGTAAAAAAATAATCAATACAGTAGTAGATGCGGGTTATGGTGCCAGTTTGCCAAGTGCAGAAAAAAAGGATAAAAAAGAAGATGTGGTAGAACAGGTGCGTTCGGCTCAGGCAGAAGAATTAGCTGATATGAAACATAGGCTGCTTTGGTCTTTTGCTTTTTTGTTGCCGCTTATGTATGTTTCTATGCATCAAATGTTTAACAAAATGTTTGGTCTGCCGGTGCCTGTTTTTATTAGTACCTTCCTTGACGGGAATGCCAATGCTCTGGCTTTTGCCTTTACCCAGTTTTTGTTTGCTTTGCCAGTTATTTATTTAAACAGGAAGTATTATCAAAATGGTTTTAAGACCTTATTTCAGGGTGCTCCTAATATGGATACTCTGGTGGCAGTAGGGTCTGCTGCATCGGCAATTTATGGTATCTTTGCCATTTATAGAATCGGCTACGGTCTTGGTTATGGTGATATGGGATTAGTCATGGAGTACAGAATGAATTTGTACTTTGAATCTGCGGCTATGATTTTAACCTTGATTACCGTAGGAAAATACATGGAAACCAAGTCTAAGGGCAGAACCAGTGATGCTATTGTGAAACTTATGAAGCTGGCACCCAAATCTGCCCAAGTGGAAAAGAATGGACAAGAAGTAACCGTGGCAGTAGAAGATTTGCAGACGGGGGATATAATTATTACTCGTCCCGGAGAGCGTATTCCTGCTGATGGAGTAATTTTGTCAGGGTCTACCAGCATAGATGAGGCAGCTATTACCGGAGAAAGTATACCTGTGGAAAAGCAGAGCGGCGACAAAGTCATTGCTGCTACTATTAATAAAACAGGGTTTATTAAATTCAAGGCAGAAAAAGTTGGTAAAGATACTACTATCAGTCAAATAATTAAATTGGTAGAGGAAGCTAGCAGTTCCAAAGCTCCTATTGCTAAATTGGCGGATAAAATCGCCGGTATTTTTGTGCCGATTGTTATGGTAATTGCGTTTCTTGCAACCATTGTCTGGTTACTAAATGGTGCTACTTTCGAATTTGCCTTATCTATAGGTATTTCCGTACTTGTGGTTTCCTGTCCCTGTGCGCTGGGATTAGCTACTCCTGTGGCTATTATGGTAGGTACCGGCAAAGGGGCCGAAAACGGTATTCTGATAAAATCCGGTGATGCTTTGGAAACGGCTCATAGTATTGATACTGTAGTTATGGATAAAACAGGGACTATAACTAACGGCAAACCCAAAGTAACGGATATTATAGCGTTTGGTTTACCGGACAAAGACCTTTTGGCTATTGCAGCAGGATTAGAGCATAGCAGTGAGCATCCTTTGGCTGAGGCTGTTATGGAAGAAGCTGCCGGACAAAAGGTTCAGCCCGGAACCACTACTGATTTTCAGGCTGTTTTTGGCAAAGGGATTAGTGCTAGCATCAACGGGCAACGGTATTATGCCGGTAATAGGGCGTTTTTGCAGGAACATAATATTAATTTGACAAAAGAACAAAAACAGATTGATCAGCTGGCAGATGAAGGTAAAACACCTTTGCTTTTTGCTGACGAAGAAAAAATTATAGGCATTATTGCAGTTGCAGATATGGAAAAAACTTCTAGCAAAGAAGCTATTGGCCTTTTCAAACAACTTGGTATTTCTGTGGTTATGCTGACCGGAGACAACAAACGAACAGCAGAAGCTATCCGTAAGCGCTTGGATATTCCCAGAGTTCAGGCAGAAGTTTTGCCTCAGGACAAGAGCAAAGTAATAGCTGATTTGCAGAAAACAGGTCACAAGGTGGCTATGATTGGTGATGGTGTTAACGATGCTCCTGCTTTGGCTCAGGCTGATTTAGGCATTGCTATCGGAGCAGGCACTGATGTTGCCATTGAAAGTGCTGATGCAGTTTTGGTCAGAAATGATTTGCTGGATGCAGTCAGCGCTATTCAATTAAGTAAGGCGGTTATAAAGAACATAAAAGAAAATCTTTTTTGGGCATTCTTTTATAATAGTGTGGGAATTCCTTTGGCGGCAGGACTTTTTTATCCTGTTTTTGGTTGGAAACTTACGCCTATGTTTGGGGCTGCTGCTATGAGTATGAGCAGTTTTTGTGTAGTTACTAATGCCTTACGGTTGAGATTTTTCCGTCCGGCAGGTAAAAATAAATCTGTAATAAAAATAACGGAAAAGAAGGAGACTGAAACTATGGAAAAAGTATTAAAGATTAAAGGAATGATGTGTCAGCATTGCCAAAAGCATGTGAATGATGCTTTGGTAGCTATGCCGGGAGTGAAAAGCGTCAATGTGGATCTAGAAGCTGGTAAAGCTACTGTGCAAATGGATAAAGACATTACTGAAGCTGAATTTGCGAAGGTTATAGAAAAAGCAGGCTATGAACTGGTAAAGTAAGAAAGACAACACACTTCTCTCGGCCTAAAATTAAAAGAGACTGTAACATAATGACATAACTGTCAATGTGTTACAGCCTTTTTTTTACTTTGTGCTTTTACTTCAACGCTGCTCCTTCTTTAAAGAAAGCTTCCATTTCAGCTTTTGACATACTGCCAACATGTACCTTCGCAATTTTTCCGTTGGGAGCAATCAAAATTGAAGTGGGAATACCTTGGATACCGAAAGCTTTGCCGGCGGCATCATTATCCGTTGTATAAATAGGTAATTGATAACCGGTTTTCTTTATAAAAGCGTCTAAATCGGATTTTTTAGAATCTACACTTACAACGATAAATTCTAACTGGTCTTTGTATTTAGGATAGAGCTCGTCCATAAAAGGCATTTCCTTTACGCAAGGAGGACACCAGGTAGCCCAGAAATTTAAATAAATGGGCTTTTTGCCAATAAGCTTGGAAAGATCCGTTTGCTTACCATCTGCATAGAAAGTTATAGGCAAAGCAGGAGCTTTTTGTTGTTCAGTAGCTGTTGCCTTGGCCATCTTTTCCGGCCCGGCAGAAGGTTTTACAAACACGAAGACGCCGGCTGCTATTACAACTACTGCTGCAACTAAACCAACTAAGAATTTTTTCATAAAACATTACCTCTTTTCTGTAATCATTATTGATTACATTATATCATAGCACAAGTAACTTTTCTGTGAATAAAAAGCAACATATAAGTTTTTTATAAATAGCTTGATTATCTCAAGACAAAAATGCTATAATTCCTTTGAATTTAAATTCGCATTTGCCTAGACAAAAGGCAAACAGTAGTTGAAAGGATGATTATAGTGAAGAAACAGATTTTATCTCTTGTTTTTGCTGTGTTAGTGTGCGTTGGCTTTGCAGGCTTGATGGCACCGAAAACAGCTATGGCCGCTGATGCCATTGGTTTTGTGAATGTTAACAGATTATTGGCAAGCCATCCTGATTTTCAAAGCGCCAGAGCAGCAATTGGTCTAGAGCAGCAAAATGCTCAAAAAGAATTTCAATCTAAGGCTGCTACTTTGGATGACAAAGGTAAGAGAGCATTAGATCGTACTCTGACCGAGCGTATTGCTAAGAGAGAAAAAGAATTGATGGATCCTATCCAAAAGAAGATTTTGGCAGCTGTTAAAAAGGTTGCTGGTTCTCAAGGTATCAATACTGTATTGGATGAAAATGCAGTCATTACCGGTGGTAAGGATTTGACACAGGATGTTATTGCTGCTTACAGCAAATAATTAAAAAGGTCTATTTTGGGCTGATACTTTGTCAGAGACTGTTTTTCGTTGTTCGATGTACCAATCGTACTATCTCACAGCGAAAAATAGTCTCTTTCGCGTCTCAGCACCAAACTAGGCCTTTTTGGGATATAGATATAAGAATATTATAAGTCGTCAAACGGGAGTGAGCGAGACAAGGATGAACTAGGTGGTTCTATCCTTTCCCCGTTCACTCCCGTTTTCCTTGTCTAAGCACAAATCTAGCCGTTTTTAGTATTTTACCAATGAACTAAGTCAGCACCAAACTAGACCTTTTTGGGATATAGATATAAGAATATTATACGTCGTCAAACGGGAGTGAGCGAGACAAGGATGAACTAAGTCGGCACCAAACTAGGCCTTTTTCTTGTCCAACCTCATATAATACTGTTTATTTAGATGCGTGAGTATTTGTTCCTTGTTGCCGTTCAGCAGGGTTGGCCGGAGTTTTGATGACAGGACCTTTAATTACCGGTTCTTGGGAAGCAGGTGGAGTATAGGTCCTGGTTTTAGCCCAGGGGGTCCCAGGCTTTGCGGATTCTACCTGCCCGGGGATTCTTCTGTCCATACCGGGAACAACAGGAGAAGGTTTGGTTGCAGCTGCCAGTACCGGCAGAGAAATTGCTGTGGTTAGACATCCGACTACCAAGCCAATTATTAACTTTTTATGTAAGTTTGTTATTTTCATAATATTCACCGTCCTTTGTTACATTATAAGCCAAAAAACAGTTGGACTCAACAGTCAGCTGACAAAAAATCCGAACGAATTTGTAAAATTGTTAATAAAAGTTCATACATACATTGACATAAAAGTTACCTGTTGTTAAAATTAGATATATATATAAAATCAATGTTGAGAAAGAGGCCTAAGAGATTTTAGCTGCATATTATTGTAGAAAGAACTCTGGGTTATTTTTTTTGGAGGAGAAAACATGAAAGTAGCTATTATTATGGGGAGCAATTCCGATTGGCCGATTTTAGAACCGGCCGAAAAAGTATTAAAGGATTTTGGCATTACAGTGGAAGTTATTGTGGCTAGTGCTCACAGAACTCCTGAATTAGTCCACGAATTCGCGGCAGGAGCAAGGGACAGAGGTGTTGAAGTTATTATTGCCGCAGCCGGTCTGGCAGCACATTTGGGCGGGGTGATAGCTTCTTATACCACATTGCCTATTATTGGAGTACCTATTGCCGCTGCACCTTTGAACGGGGTTGATGCACTTTTGAGCTTTGTGCAGATGCCATCCGGAGTACCTGTAGCTACTATGGCTATTAATGGTGCCAAAAATGCAGGAATTTTTGCTGCGGAGATTCTATCGGGCAAGTACCCTGAATTGATTACGAAATTGACTGATTATAGGAAAAAGATGGAAGCTGAAGTTGTAGCCAAAGGTGAAAAATTAGCTAAAACTCGCGCGGAACAGTGCAAATAACCTGCAATGGGAGGAAACATGGTGACGGAAAAAGCAATGGCAAATGATAAGCTCCACGAAGAATGCGGCGTTTTTGGTATTTATTCTCACAAAGATGATGTAGCTCTTAATACTTACTGGGGACTCTATGCTCTTCAGCATAGAGGACAGGAAAGTGCCGGTATTGCTGTTACAGACGGCAAAAATATGAACATAAAAAAAGGCATGGGTTTAGTGGCCAATGTCTTTCATGATGGTATAGCCGGCTTGGAAGGTCATATTGGCCTTGGTCACGTTCGTTATTCTACTACAGGAGCCAGTATCGCCTATAATGTTCAACCGCTCAAAGTATATTACGATGGTGGAAATTTGGCTTTGGCACATAATGGCAACCTGACAAATGCTGCGGAACTGCGCAGCAAACTAACTAAAAGCGGCGTAGTATTTCAAACTACAGTTGATACTGAACTAGTGCTGAGTTTAGTAGCCAGATCAAGAAAAGCAACTTTGCCGGAAAGGGTAGCGGAAGCAGCTAACCAAATCGAAGGGGCTTTTGCCATTATCATTATGAATGATGAGGAATTGGTAGCTTTTAGAGATCCATACGGATTTAGGCCTATGTGTCTGGGACGGCTGGATAACGGTTGGGTAGTTACCTCCGAAACATGTGCATTAGACCTGGTAGGTGCCAAATATGTCAGAGATATTAAACCCGGAGAAATGATTGTTATTAAAGACGATTATGCTGAACCGGAAAGCTTTATGTATGCTGACAAAATGCCGGACAGATGTGCTCATTGTATTTTTGAATATGTTTATTTTGCCAGACCGGATAGCATTATTGATAAAGAAAGCGTTTATTTGGCCAGAGTAAATATGGGCAGACAGTTGGCCAGAGAAACTAAAAACATTGATGCTGACCTAGTTATTTCTGTCCCGGATTCAGGAACTCCGGCAGCTATAGGTTATGGCCTGGAAAAAGGCATTCCATTTTTGGAAGGCCTGACTAAAAACAAGTATATTGGCAGAACATTTATTCAACCAACTCAGAAACAAAGACTTAATGCTGTTAAACTGAAATTAAATGCCAATAGGGCTTTAGTGGAAGGCAAAAACGTAGTGATGGTAGATGATTCTATTGTACGAGGTACTACCAGTGGTAAGATTGTTCAGCTGCTTAAAGATGCAGGAGCTAAATCAGTTCATGTCTGCATTAGTTCACCACCGGTGAAATTCCCCTGCTACTATGGCATCGATACTTCCGCTCGTAAGGAACTTATTGCTTCAACTAAAACAGAGGCTGAAATTCAGGAGTATATTAAAGCTGACAGCTTGCATTATATTTCTATGGAGGGACTAAGAAAATCTCTTAGTGTTCTAAATCCTGACGGAATGTGTTATGCTTGCTTTAACGGAGATTATCCCGACGGTGCTGATAAAGTCATTCGTCAGGGAACAAAATATTTGTTCGAAACTAAATGCTAAAGGAGAGCGAACCGTGAAAAACAAAAAAGTAATTACTTATGCAGACGCCGGTGTAGATATTGATGCCGGAAACAAAGCTGTTGAACTTATGAAAGACAGTGTGAGAGCTTCTTATCGGCCTGAAGTTATAGGTGACCTGGGGGGATTTGGCGGTTTATTTGCTTTGCAGAATAAATACAAGGAACCGGTACTGGTTTCCGGAACTGACGGAGTAGGAACAAAGCTGAAAATTGCTTTTATGATGGACAAACATGACACCATTGGTCAGGATGCAGTAGCTATGTGTGTTAACGATATTCTTGTTCAGGGAGCAGAGCCTTTGTTTTTCCTGGATTATATTGCTGTGCCTAAAGTAGATTCTCAAAAAGTTGCCAACATCGTAAAAGGTGTGGCTATGGCCTGCAAAGAATCCGGCTGTGCCTTAATCGGCGGTGAAACAGCTGAAATGGCCGGTTTCTATGCTGACGGCGAATATGACATTGCCGGTTTTTCCGTAGGGGTAGTAGAGAAAAGCAAAATGATTACCGGAGAAAAAGTAAAAGTAGGAGATGTACTGCTGGGTTTGCCTTCTACCGGTGTTCATAGCAATGGCTATTCTTTAGTTCGCAAGATTTGCTTTGATGCTATGGAATTTACCGTGGATACACCTATTCCGGAATTTCATAAGACTTTAGGCGAAGAACTTTTAACTCCCACGCGTTTATATCCTAAAACCTGCTTACCTTTAATAGAAAAATTTGATTTACACGGTATGGTTCATATTACCGGCGGTGGTTTCTATGACAACATTCCCAGAATACTTCCCAATGATTGTGATGCTTTGATTAATGCTGAAGCCTGGGAAGTTCCTGTAGTATTTAAAAAATTGCAGGAATGGGGCAATGTTCCTTGGAAAGAAATGTATAGAACTTTCAATATGGGCGTAGGCATGGTTCTGGTAGTTGCACCGGAAGAAGCAGATGCCGTAAGATCTCACTTAAAAGCTAATGATGAAAAGTTTTACGAATTAGGTTCCGTAGTAAAGGGCACCAAGAAAACAATTATGAAGGGCGGCGTTTTCGGTGACTAAACGCAGAATAGGTGTTTTGGTCAGCGGCAGAGGCAGCAATCTTCAAGCCATTATGGATAAAATAGCTGCAGAAAATCTGCCTATTGAAGTTGCAGTCGTAGTTAGTGACAAAGCAGATGCTTTCGCTTTGGAACGGGCTGCTCAAGCCGGTATCCCCGGTAAGGCAGTGGTCCGCAAAAACTATAGTTCTAAAGAAGAATTCGAAAATACTATTGATGGAATTCTTCGTGAACATAATGTGGAATTAGTCGTTCTAGCTGGTTTTATGCGCATACTTACCGGCAATTTCATTGCTAAGTGGCGGCACAAGGTTATTAATATTCATCCTGCTCTGTTACCGAGTTTTAAAGGACTGGATGCTCAAGGCCAGGCTTTGGAATATGGCGTTAAAGTTGCAGGCTGCACAGTCCATTTCGTAGACGAAGGCATGGATACAGGACCCATAATTTTGCAAAAAGTTGTACCTGTCATGGATGACGACACTCACGATTCTTTAGCAAATCGCATTCTGGTCCAAGAGCATTTAGCTCTGCCAGAAGCGGTTAAACTTTGGTGCGAAGACAAACTCGAGGTCAAAGGCAGAAAAGTATATATAAAAAAATAAAGAGCGACTATAAATATATATAGCTTCACAATAAATTAACGGGGTGATAATTATGGCAATTAAAAGAGCAGTATTAAGCGTATCTGACAAAACCGGTATCGTAGAACTGGCGAAATTCTTAAATAGTATCGGAGTAGAAATTATCTCTACCGGCGGTACCATGAAAGCCATTAGAGATGCAGGGGTGCCTGTTACCTATGTTAGCGATTACACAGGTTTTCCGGAAATGATGGATGGCCGTGTAAAAACATTGAACCCGAAAATTCATGGCGGCATTTTAGCTATTCGCAGCAATCCGGATCATGTCAGAGATATGGAAAAGAATGGCATAAAACCCATTGATTTGGTTGTAGTTAATCTATATCCATTTAGAGAAACTATTGCTAAACCAAATGTTACCGAGCAAGAAGCGATTGAAAATATTGATATTGGCGGGCCTTGCATGGTTCGTGCCGCTGCTAAAAACTTCAGGGATGTTATCGTTATTACCAACCCTTCACGTTATAGCAGCCTAATTGCTATGCTCAGCCAATATGGCGATGCAGACATGAGAACCAGAAAGACCTTGGCTAAAGAAGCATTTGCTCATACTTCTTCTTATGATGCTGCTATTACTGCTTATTTGGAAAAACAATTGGAAAAAGATAAAAAATAAGGGAGGCACTCATGCGTATTTTAGTTATTGGGGGCGGTGGTAGAGAACACGCCCTGGTTTGGAAATTAGCCCAAAGTAAACAGGCTGAAAAAATATATGTGGCCCCCGGTAATCCCGGCATTGCACCTTTGGCTGAATGTGTGCCTTTGGATACAGCTAATAATGAACTGGTAGTAAAATGGGTACAAGACAATAAAATTGACTTAGTGGTAGTAGGACCTGAAGTACCTTTGGTAGCAGGACTGGGCGATGCTTTGCGCAAAGCAGGTACAGCAGTATTTGGACCATCAGCTGCAGCAGCAGCCATAGAAGGTTCCAAAACTTTTTCTAAAGAACTCATGAAGAAATATAATATTCCTACAGCATTCTTTAAAGTATGCACTGATTTGGAAGAAGCAAAAGCTTTTGTCCGCAAGCAGGGAGCTCCCATTGTAATTAAGGCAGATGGCTTGGCAGCAGGCAAAGGCGTGGTTGTTGCCATGCAAGAAAAAGAAGCTTTAGATGCTTTGGACGAAATTATGGGAAAGCATAAGTTTGGCGCAGCTGGTGCCAGTGTAGTTATTGAAGAATTTATGGATGGGGAAGAAGCGTCTCTTTTTGCTTTTACCGATGGTAAAACAATTGTTCCCATGGTAGCTGCTCAGGACCACAAACGCGTTAACGATGATGATAAGGGACCTAACACCGGAGGTATGGGTGCCTATGCCCCTGCTCCTGTTTTAACAGAAGCACTGAAAGAAAAATGTATGGAAACTATTATACGTCCAACTTTAGCAGCTATGGCTAAAGAAGGCAGACCATATTCCGGCTGTCTTTACACCGGACTCATGATCAAAGGGGACAGTGCCAAAGTCGTAGAATTCAACTGCCGTTTCGGTGATCCGGAAACTCAGGCAGTGCTTCCTTTATTAGATGGAGACTTGGCTGAGATTATGATGGCTTGTGCTACAGGAACATTGCGCCCGGAAATGGTAAAGTGGAGCAATAAAGCAGCTGTTTGTGTTGTTATGGCTTCCGGTGGTTATCCGGGAACTTATAAAAAAGGTTTGCCAATTACCGGTCTTCAGGAAGCAGATGCTTTGCAGGATGTGGTAGTATTTCATGCCGGGACCAAAACCGTTGACGGCCGTATTGTTACCAACGGCGGCAGAGTTTTGGGAGTCACAGCCATAGGTAATAATATTCCTCAAGCTAAGGAAAAAGCTTATGCTGCTGTGGAGAGAATTCATTTCGCAGAAGCTCATTATCGTTCAGATATTGCTTGGCGGGCGTTAAAAAGGCTAAAAAATTCTCACTAATTTGTTGCAATTGAAACAGTTTGGTGGTAGAATAGAAAAAATATCTTACAAGGGGAGGATTAAAATGGCTTTTATTTATGATGAACCCGCACATACTTTTAGTGAATATTTACTGATTCCAGGATATTCATCCAGTCAGTGTATTCCCGATAATGTTAACTTGAAAACTCCTTTAGTTAAATTCAAAAGAGGCAGCAAACCTGAACTAACTTTGAATGTTCCTATGGTTTCTGCCATTATGCAGGCAGTTTCCGGTGAAGAAATGGCTATTGCTTTGGCTAAAGAAGGTGGTATTTCTTTTATTTTCGGCTCTCAGTCCGTAGAAAGTGAAGCTGCTATGGTAGCTAAAGTAAAAAGCTACAAAGCAGGCTTTGTAGTCAGCGACTCCAATATAAAACCTACTGATACTTTAGCTGATGTTTTGGAATTAAAGGAAAAAACCGGCCATTCAACCATGGCAGTAACATCTGATGGTACAGTTAATGGCAAGTTGGAAGGTATCGTAACCAGTCGTGATTACAGAATAAGCAGAGTTCCTCTGGATACCAAAGTAGCTACTTTTATGACTCCTATTAAGAACATGGTTGTAGGTCATCATGATACTACTCTAAAAGAAGCCAATGATATGATTTGGGATAACAAGCTAAACACTCTTCCCATTGTAGATGAAGATGGCAAATTAATGTATATGGTGTTCCGTAAAGATTATTCTACCCACAAACAATATCCTTTGGAATTATTGGATAGGCAAAAACGTTTGTTAGTAGGTGCAGGTATTAATACCCGTGACTATGCAGAAAGAGTTCCTGCTTTGATTAATGCAGGTGCAGATGTTCTGTGTATTGATTCTTCCGAAGGTTTTAGCGAATGGCAAAAATTGACTTTGGACTGGATTCGCAATAAATACGGTGACAAAGTTAAAGTTGGAGCCGGCAATGTTGTTGATGCCGAAGGATTCCGCTTTTTAGCCGAAGCAGGTGCAGACTTTGTAAAAGTAGGTATTGGGGGCGGCTCCATTTGTATTACCCGTGAACAAAAGGGTATTGGTCGTGGTCAGGCTACTGCCATTATTGATGTAGCTAAGGCCCGTGATGAATATTTTGAAGAGACAGGCATTTATGTACCTATCTGTTCAGACGGCGGTATCGTTTACGATTACCACATGACATTAGCTTTGGCCATGGGTGCTGATTTCATGATGTTAGGCAGATATTTCGCCCGCTTTGATGAATCTCCTACCAATCGTGTGAATGTTAACGGTGCTTATATGAAAGAGTATTGGGGCGAAGGTTCCAACCGTGCCAGAAACTGGCAGCGTTATGATATGGGCGGCGCCAAGAAGTTATCCTTTGAAGAAGGTGTTGACTCTTACGTTCCCTATGCCGGCTCATTAAAAGATAACTTGACCCTTTCTTTAAGCAAAATGCGTTCTACTATGTGCAACTGCGGAGCTCTTAATATTCATGAGCTGCAGCAAAAAGCACGTTTAACCCTGGTATCTGCTACCAGCTTGGTTGAAGGCGGAGCTCATGACGTAGTACTCAAAGACAAGAATAACAACAATTATCCGAAGTAATAAGTAGCAATTCCTTTAACGTAATAAGGTAAAGGCCTAGAGAAGTGAGTGTTTCTTCTCTAGGCCTTTTTGTTGTATGCTACAGTCTTTTTTATCTTTTTAGATACTAAAATGTTTATCTATATCAGTGATGATTTGGCAGTCAAGCTGACCTTTTTGTCCCATCTCGTTCAGAATTGCCATAGCTTCGGCATGGGTTCTGCCTTTATGGTAAGGTCTATCCTCAGTGAGGGCTTGATAAATATCTAAGCAAGCCAGCAAACGCTCATTATGGTTTAGCTCAGCAGCTTTTTTCCCAAAAGGATAGCCACTTCCGTCTAACTTTTCATGATGCAGGCAGGCCCAGTTAACTACGTCATCTAATCCTTTCATAACATGGAGAAATTTCCAGGAAGCCAGGGCATGGCCTTTCATTATGGTAAATTCTTCTTTGGTTAATTTATCCGGTTTTTCTAAAATATCATTTGTAATAGTAAGTTTGCCTATATCATGGAGGGCTCCGGCCAAATATAATTTGGTACAGGTTGCTTGGTCATAATCATAGAATTTACCCATTTCTTCAGCTTTAGTAGCTATACCTAGGGAGTGGGTACAGGTGAAATGAGATTTGTAATCGACGATTTTGGCGAACATGGTAGCAATATTATGAATGGCTTCATTATCGTAATCACGAGGTATATCAGTTAATTCTTGGGGCAGAAGTTCAACTACCTCATCTCCGTTTAAAATCATAGAATCTTGAAATGCATCAAGGAACTTGTCA
>JALCSJ010000007.1 GCA_022653215.1 Acidaminococcaceae bacterium | reverse complement strand
TATATCTGATGATGATTTGCTAAAGGCGAAGGAAAAAAGACGTTTAGGACTTTATGGCATGCAGGAACGGGTAGAATTGTTGCAAGGAAAGATGGAAATCAGAGAATCTGCTGAGGGTGGTGCGGAACTAGCTGTTACCATACCTCAGAATAAAGGTAAAATGGGGTAAAATTTTGTTTTTTGTAAGTATTGGTAATCACGGGGAAGGAGACGCCAATGAAAACAAAAGTTAGAATATTACTGGCAGATGATCATAAATTGCTGCGGGCCGGTTTAAAACTGTTATTACAGGGACGTAAAGATTTGGAAGTTGTGGCGGAGGCGGAAGACGGAATACAAACTTTGGAATTGTTTGATGCTTTCCATCCGGATCTGGTATTATTGGATTTGTCCATGCCGGGATTAAATGGTTTAGATTGTTTAAAAGAAATAAAAAGTCGCAATCTTAAGACCAAAGTTTTAGTGCTTACCATGCATGAAGATGAAAATCATATACGCTTGGTTATGCAGGCAGGGGCAGCCGGTTATATAAAGAAAAGTGCTGCTGATATAGAATTATTCACAGCCATTGATACGGTATTAAGAAATAAAATATATTTAAGTTCTCAGGATTCGGATATGCTATTGCAGAATTTGCTGCAGAAGGAAGAACCCAAAGCCGATCCCAGAGCTCCTTACACTATTTTAAGCCCCAGGGAACGTGAGGTTTTGCGTTATATGGTACGGGGCTATTCTATGACCGAGATAGGAGAAAAATTAAAACTCAGTATTAAAACCGTAGATACTTATAAAGTCCGCTTAATGGAGAAACTGGAATTTACCAAAAAAAGCGAATTGGTAACTTATGCACTGAAGTACGGGCTATTAAAAGATTCTGATGTTAAAGCAGGTAAATAAGCAAATTTTAAAGTGTGAAAAGCCGTAATTTTGTGTCGGATAAAATCCGACAGGAAGTTACGGCTTTTTTCCGCTACTAAACAAACAGGAATTATGCGACAATTCAGATAAAAGTTAGACACCCTAAGGAGGTTGAATTCTAAATGAAAAAAAGTATGATGTTTTTGGCTGGGGCTGCAGTATGCAGTATGTTATTAGGAGGATGCGGGGGCGGGTCTAAACCAGGTGCACCGGCTGCCGGCAATGACAGCAAAAAGTTGATTGTTTATACGTCAATGAAAGAGAATCTGATTAAAGGCATAGTTAATGGTTTTAAAAAGAAATATCCTGACATTCAGGTTGATTATCAATCAGCCGGTGCCGGCAAACTGATGGCTAAGATTGCTGCAGAAAAACAGAGCGGTAAAATTTTGGCGGATGTTATTTGGACAAGTGAAGTGCCGGATTTTTATAGTATGAAAAAACAAGGTATGCTGGAAACTTATAAGACCCCTGTTTTAAAAGAATTGGTAAATCCTTTCCAGGATTATGATGGTTCTTTTACTGCTGCCCGTTTGGGAACTCTTGGTATTGTTATTAATACAGATAAGATAAAAAATCCTCCTACGGCCTGGAGCGATTTAATGAAACCCGAGTATAAAAAGGCTTTTGGTATGGCTAATCCTGCTTTGTCAGGAACATCTTATATGAGTATTGCTATTTTGGAAAAGAAATTCGGCTGGAAATTCTTTGAACAATTAAAAGCTAATGGTGCCCGTATTGGTAAAGGTTCCGGTGAAGTTATTGATGATACTTCTTCAGGAGAGCTTTCTGCCAGCTTAGGGGTAGATTATATTACTAACGGCAAAATCAAAAAAGGCGCTCATTTGGCAATGTGCTATCCTCCTGAATTAATTGTTGTTCCAAGTCCGGTAGCAATCTTTAAAGGTTCCGCCAAAATGGATGCTGCTAAAAAGTTCGTAGATTATCTGCTAAGTGCTGAAGCTCAGGCTATGGTAGCAAACGAAGGAACAATTCCTGTACGCGGTGATGTTAAAATGCCTGATAAGTTCCATCTTCCTGCTCCTAAAGATGCTTTAAAGAACTCCATTAAAATTAATTTCGCAGAAGCAGTAAGCTCCAAAGAAGCTACAATTAAAAAATTCTCAGAAATTATGCAAGTTAAAAAATAACTAAGAGAAAACTTTAAAAAGAAACACGTTAAAGGCCGAGAGGAGTGTGCTTTTTTTAGTGCCCGACGAGGACCTAGGAAAGAAGACACGCTCCTCTGCGGCCTTTAGTATATAAAAAGATTTAGGAGGTTTTTATATGGATGACATAATCAAGGTTGAGGGCGTATCTAAAAGCTACGGTAAGCACCAGATACATAAAAACCTAAACCTGTCTGTTAAAAAAGGCGAGTGCTTTACCTTACTGGGACCCTCCGGCTGTGGAAAAACCGTGCTTTTACGTATGCTTGCCGGTCATGAAGCTCCTGACGAAGGAAAGATAACCATAGATGGAACAGTAGTTGCTGATAGTGCAGAGGGCATTTTTATAAATCCGGAACGCCGGGGTTTAGGTGTTGTTTTTCAGGATTATGCCGTATGGCCCCATATGTCAGTATTTGATAATGTGGCCTATCCTTTGAAGATGGATAAGCGCCCTAAGGATGAAATTAAAAAGCTTGTTATGAAGATGGTAGATATTGTGGGTATGAAAGGTTTGGAAAAACGTCTTCCTTCCGAACTTTCCGGCGGTCAGCAGCAAAGGGTAGCCTTGGCTCGTGCTCTTGTTGCAGATCAGTCTTTAATGCTGCTGGATGAACCATTATCCAACTTAGATGCTAATCTTAGAGAAGAAATGCGGTTTGAAATCAAAGCCCTGCAACGGAAGTTCGGTATCACCGTAATGTATGTAACTCATGACCAGGAAGTTGCTTTGGCCTTGTCAGACCACATTGCCATCATGGACGATCACGGCAATATTCGTCAAATAGGAACCCCCTATGAAATATTTGAAAAACCTGTGGATGCTTTTGTTTTTAATTTTATGGGAATCGCTAATTTCCTGCCGGTAAGACAAGTGGGAACTGCTTTTTTGGTAGGCAAAGGGGACCAAAAGATTCCCTGGGAAGAGCCTAAAGGGGAGGCAGAGTCTTGGGTGGCCGGCTTCAGACCATCTGATGTAAAAATCTCCAGAACAGGAGAAGGATTAAAGGGCGTTATAAAGAGAGCTAACTTCTTAGGAGCAGTAATGGATTATTTAATAGAAATAGACGGGGATCATTTACGTACAAGTATTGAAACCCATAAAGCCCTTAGTGATGATTTAATGCTCAAAGAAGGGGAAAAATGTATAGTTAATTTCCGAAATTTATTATGGTTTGATGCAGAAGATCTGAAGGAGGTGAACAGGGTATGAGTGCAATAAAAAAAGATAGCGGCTTTGGGGTAGCTCATATTATTCTGTTCTTTTCTATTGCTATTTTGGTTATTGTTGTAGCAGTGCCTGTCTTACTGATTTTATTTAATGCTTTTTTTGTAAACGGACACTTTAACAGCAGAGACTTTTACAATGTTTTAATGCAGCCGGAGACCTATGCTGCTTTGAAAAATTCTCTTATAATCGCCAGCTGTACAACTATAGGAAGTACTATAATAGGGACTTTCTTTGCCTGGCTGGTTACCAGAACGGATTTGCCTTATAAAGGCTTTATGAAGGGGGTATTTCTGGTACCATTTATGCTGCCTTCCTTTATTGGAGCTTTAGCATGGAAAATGCTTCTTTCTCCTAATGCCGGGTTTATTAATAAATTTCTCATGAGCACTTTTCATTTAACAGAACCGGTATTTAATATTTATAATTATTTTGGTATTAGCATGGTGGAAGTAATGTATTTGTTCCCCTTTGTTTTCATTCAGGTTTGCGGTGCTTTGGAACGTATGGATCCTACCTTGGAAGAATCCGCCCGTATTTCAGGGGCAGGACTTTTGACTATTACCAGAAAAATTACTATTCCTTTGGTAATGCCCAGTATTTTATCAGGGGCTTTACTGATCATGCTTTATTCCATGGCCCATTTCGGAACAGTTGCGGTATTAGGTGTTGAAAATGGTATTTATAATATACCAACCCTAATTTATGAACGTATTCACCAAAGCGGCGGTAGTTTTGAAGCTATCAGAACCGGTACAGTACTGGCTACTGTCTTAGTAGTATCAGCGGCTGTTATTATTTGGGCTCAGCATAAAATCCTGGGTAAAGGACATTATCAGATTATTGGCGGTAAGAGTTTCAGGCCTATGGAGCTAAAACTTCGTGGTTTGAGATATCCATTGCTAGCTTTCTGTATTTTCTATATTGCCTTCACCATTGTACTTCCCACTGTAGTAATTTTCCTGGTAGGAGGCTTAAAGACTTACGGACTGGCCTTTACACTGGAGAATTTATCTTTGGATAACTACAAGTATATACTGACTGAATATACGGTAACTAAAGATGCCATTTTCAACAGTATAAGCTTAGGACTGGCAGCCGCAGTTATTACTATGTTTGCCGGTGTTATGATTTCCTACGTTATTGTCAAGATGAAAGTCCGCGGCAAAGGTATTTTGGAATTCTTGGGTATGCTGCCTTTTTCTGTGCCGGGCAGTGTAATTGCCCTGGGGGTTATCTTAGCTTGGAGCGGTCAATTTGGTATTAATCTTTACAATACAGTATGGATTATTTTGGTTGCTTACATTGCAAGATATATGGCCTTTTCTTTAAAATCAAATTCAGCGGCTTTGGAACAGGTCCACGACTCTTTGATGGAGGCATCAAGAAGCTGCGGTGCTACTATGTGGCAGTCTTTGAAAGATATAGTAATTCCTTTGGTCCGTCCAGGGATGCTGGCTTCTTTCTTTTTAATCTTTTTACCGGCTTTAAGAGAGCTTACTGTATCCATTATGCTGTATTCTCCAACAACTAGAACAATAGGCGTTGCTATTTATACTTTAAACGAAGACGGAGAAACTGTAATGTCTGCTGCCTTAGCAGGAATAGCACTTATCATCATTGTGACAGGGCAGACAATTATTAATCGCATAACAAAAAAGGTGGGTGAATAAACCTCATGTCCTATATACGCTTAGTTAATGTGACAAAAAGATTTGGCGATGTAACTGCCGTTAATAATTTGAATTTAGAAATTGGCAAAGGTGAATGTTTCTCTATGCTGGGACCTTCCGGTTGTGGAAAAACAACTACTCTGCGCATGGTTTCCGGGTTTGAGGATTTAAGCGACGGGGAAGTATGGGTAGGAGACAGACTGCTTTCTTCCCCTAAAAAGCATCACTATGTACCACCCGAGAACCGGAATTTCGGCATGGTTTTTCAGGCCTTTGCCGTATGGCCTCATATGTCCGTATATGAGAATGTGGCCTTTCCTTTACGGATTCGCAAACTGCCCAAAGCCGAAATAGAACAGCGTACTACAGATGCGTTACGTTCTACCAACTTATTGCAGGCAGCGGAAGATAGTCCTGATTCACTATCCGGCGGGGGCAAGCAAAGGGTGGCTTTGGCTAGAGCCTTAGCCATTAATCCGGATGTTATGCTTCTGGATGAGCCTCTTTCCAGCCTGGATCCTCATCTGAGAGAAGAAATGCGCTTTGAAATAAAAGATTTGCAGCGTAAGTATGGGTTTTCTATTATTTATGTTACCCATGACCAGTCAGAAGCCATGGCTCTGTCTGATCGTATTTTGGTAATGAAGGCAGGGGTTGTTCAGCAGATTGATACGCCTCTGAACGTATATAATAGGCCTACCAACAGATTCGTTTTCAGCTTTATAGGGCTTTCCAATTTTATGGATGCTGTAAGAAAAGACGGCAAACTTTATATTAAGGGTGACAGTCGTCCTCTGCCTGATTCTTTAAAGCCACAGGAGGCGCTAAATGGTGAAGAAACAATCTCCTTGGCCAGTCGTCCTTCGGAGATAGAATTTACCGGTGCTTCAGATCCCTCCGGAGTGCAAGGCTTAGTAACCAGAAAAGCCTTTTTGGGTGAAATCGTAGATTATCAGATAAAGATTGGCGACCAAACTTTGCGGGTTCAATTAGGACGCAGGGATGCTGCCCATGATACTGATGAAGTGTGCCATTTGAGATTTTTGCGTCCTTCTTGGTACGGCTTGGGCGAATAGTGAATGTTAAATGTGACGCTATAGTGTGTAGGACTTGAGAACTAGGTCTTTAGCGATGAAAAAAGAGCCGCAAATAAGGTGCAATCAGTATTTCCGCTGTTGCTATTTGACGAAAATCAGTGCCAGTCTTACAAAGAACAGATGAGGTACTTGTATTACCGCAACAAGTCTAATTCATATGACTTGTATTACAATAAAAGTTGCAATATGACATAAAAATTATCTTAATTTACTATTAAGCATAATGTTATGGAAAAACAATTTCCGGTCTAAAATGTAACAAAAGAGTCCTAAAGATAGCACCTTTAGGACTCTTTTTGTTATGATGTTTCGCCTTTACAGTATAACGATGTGTGTAAATTGTACTCAAAATTTAGTTTATTTAAATAAGCCATTGAAAAAAATCTGAACTTGTATGATAATAAATCCAAGATGTAATACAAGTTATGAACTGGTAAGACAAAAGAAGTAAGAAAAAAGAAGTAAGAGAAATTTTGCCAAGAGTAATAAAAAGGAAAAAAATAGGGAGTAACAATAGAGAAGTTAACAAAATAAATAGAATAAACACAATTAACGGAATTAGCAGAAAAATCATAATATAGAAAATAATCCAGCAGCGTATGCAGCTAATATGTGGAAGTCGTTTACAGAAAAGAAAGACGGGGTATCAAATGAGTAAGACATCCTTACGTGACGAGGTTTGTAACCAACTTTTAGAAAAAATTAAAAAGAGAGAACTGATCAAGGGTGAAAAACTTCCTTCAGAAAGTGAACTGGGGACCATGTTTGGAGTGAGCCGTACCAGCATAAGGGCGGCATTGCAAAATCTTCAGGGCAGAGGAGTTATAGATACCATTCAAGGTGTTGGTTCCTTTGTGAATATAGATGTAGAGGAAAGCAGCACCAAGAGCAAAGAAAAGAAAAAAGCCTCTGATATCAGCAGCAGAGAATTTCAAGAATTTTTTGAATTTCGACAGGCCATTGAATTCAGGGCCATTGACTTTTTTGTAAAACGGGCTGATACAATAGACCAAAAAAGATTGAAAGCTGCTTTGGACGGTATCAAGTTAGCCGGTAAACATGGAGATTTAGTCCAGTTTTCCCGCATGGATTACGCTTTCCATATGGCCATCATCAAAGGTGCAAAAAACAATTTTTTGGTAGAGGCCATGCTTGACAGAAAAGAATTCTTCAGACATTATTTGGCAGAAATTGCCAGAGTTTCCGATAAACCGGTTTCTGATTTAGCAGAAGAACACGAAGAACTTTACACGTGCCTGATAGAAAAGAAAGCCAAGGAAGCCAAAGGTTTCCTTTTTGCAGATAATATGTTTTATCGCTTGGCTTATTTCAATATGTGGGTGAAGGAGGTTAGCGGCTAAGAATCCTGCAATTTTAAATTCGGTTTTTCTTAAAGCAATTATTTAAATAAAAATCAAGGGGGAAATTGAAATGAAAAAAAGGTTGTTAACTGGTATGATTTGTGCAGCTATGGCTTTGAGTTTAGTAGGCTGCGGTGGCGGCGCTAAGAAGAGTTCCGGTGGAACTGCTGCAAAGCCCAAAACTTTAAAAATGTCCGTTACTACTGCTGAAACAAGCGTATGGCATGTAGCTGCCAAAGCTTTCAAGAAAGAAGTAGAAGAGAAGACGGGCGGCAGATACAAGATTCAGATTTATGGCAACGAGCAATTATCAGCCGGCGATCAGACTAAAGGTTGTGAAATGTTGTTCAATGGTGCAAACGATGTTGACTTGCACTCATCCATGATCTTGTCTAACGTTGTTCCTAAGCTTTCTGTTGTAAGTATGCCTTGGATATTCCCCAATGGCTACAAGAGCGTTGATGAAGCTATTTTCAAACCGGGTGCTAAAGGTGCTGCATTCATGATGAAAGAAATCGAAGCTAAAGGTGCTAAACCTCTTGCTATTGGTGAAAATGGTTTCCGTCAAATTACTAACAATAAAATGCCTATTACCAAACCTGAAGATTTGGCTGGCATGAAGATCAGAATTCCTGCTATTTCCATTCTTATGGATGTGTTCAGAGCTTTAAAGTGCGATCCTACTCAAATGCCCTTCAGCGAATGCTTCACAGCTTTACAACAAGGTGCAATTGATGGACAAGAAAATCCTTATGATACTATCAGATCTGCTAAATTACAAGAAGTTCAAAAATATATGACCATTTGGAATTACTGCTATGATCCTATTATTTTGAGCGTAAGCGGCAAGACCTGGAAGAGCTTAAGCGATGCCGACAAGAAGATATTCCAAGAAGCAGCTACCAAAGCTTGCGCAGCTCAAGTTAAGGCTTCTCGTGCTCTTGATGCTTCTATCATTAAAGAATTCAAAGATAAAGGCATGAAAGTTAACGAACTGTCTCCTGATGCTATTGCTAAGATGAAAGATGCTATGAAACCTGTATATGCTAAATATAAGGATAAATTTGGTGTAGATGCTTTCACAGCTTTCGGTTATAAATTCTAATTTTTGAAGCAAGTATGATGAGGGGACATTAATCCTCATAGTCCCCTCTCATTTTTTTGGCGGTTATATCTGTTGTAGAAAGCAGGGTGAGAACTTGAAACTCTTATTTAAGATTTTAGATAATTTTGAGGAATATGCAATCGTAGCCATGATGGCGTACATGACAATTATGAACTTCCTCAATGTTGCATTTAGGTATGTTGCTTCAACATCTTTTTCTTTTACCGAAGAATTAACCGTAACCGTTTTCGTTTGGGTTACCATGTTCGGTATCGCTGTTGGTTTTAAAAGAAATGCTCATTTGGGCATGAGCTTTTTCGTGGACAAGTTCCAGGGCAAAGCTAAAGCTGTTCTTGTTTTAATAAGTGGTGTAATGTGCTTCGTGTTTATGGCAATCCTTCTTATTTATGGTATTGAAATGGTACAAGGCCAGGCAGAAATGGGTAGTACTACTCCTGTGCTGGGTATGCCTCAGACTGTCCAAGGTTTGTCCATTCCTGTTGGTGCTTTCTTCGTTCTGATTCATATTATAGAAGCTAACTATGTTGAGCTTAAAAAAATAATGGGCAAGAAAGAAGAAGGGGGTGCTGACAAATGATGACCTTAATTTTGTTTGGGATATTCTTTCTGTTAGTAATCCTGAATGTACCTATTGGTATTTCCCTAGGTCTTGCTGCTTCTGTAGGGTTGATGTATGCAGAGTTTCCTCTGTCAGTCGTTCCCGGCATTATGTACTCCGGTACTGCTAAGTTTGCACTGTTAGCTATTCCTTTCTTTATTTTAGCCGGTGTTATTATGGACCATGCAGGTATTTCCAGACGTTTGGTTAATTTCGCCCAAGCTTGCGTTGGTCACAGAAAAGGCGGTTTGGTCTTCGTTGTTGTAATGGTTGCCTGCTTCTTTGCAGCTATTTCCGGTTCCGGTCCTGCTACTGTTGCTGCTATCGGGCCTATCCTGATTCCTGCTATGAAGGATGTTGGTTATGGCAAGAGCCTGCCATCTGCTTTGGTTGCTTCTGCCGGTGCTATCGGTATTATTATTCCTCCTAGTATTGCTTTCGTTGTATATGCATCCATTACCGATGTATCCGTAGGCAAACTGTTTACTGCCGGTATTATTCCCGGTATCATCGTTGGTTTATGCTATTATTACGGTGCTATTTGGCAATCCAGAGATATGGATATTAAACTGCAGCCTAAGATGCCTTGGAAAGACAGAGTGACAGCTTTTAAAGATGCTATTTGGGGTCTTTTAACTCCTGTTATTATCTTGGGTGGTATTTATGCAGGTATCTTTATTCCTACTGAAGCTGCCGGTGTTGCCGTTGTTTATGGTTTGTTTGTAGGCATGTTTGTTTATAAAGAAATTAAGATTAAAGATCTGAAAGCAATTTTCATTGAATCAGCAGTTTCTTCTGCTACTGTAATGCTGATTGTTGCTGCAGCTGCTGTTTATGCTTGGATTTTGACCACCAGCCAAGTTGCTGTAGAACTTTCTCAGGGACTGTTGTCCGTAAGCTCCAACAAGTACGTTATCATGCTGTTAATCAATATCATCTTCTTGATTGCCGGCTGCTTCTTGGATGCTAACTCTGCATTCTACATTTTACTGCCTATCATGGTTCCTGTTCTGAAAGCTATCGGTGTTGATCTTATTCATGCCGGCGTATTCCTGACAGTTAACATGGCTATTGGCCAGATTACTCCTCCTGTAGGTGTTAACCTGTATGTCGCGTGTAACGTAGGCGGTGTAAGTGTATCAGACATTTGCAAGAAGATACCTCCTTACTTGGTATCAGGTATTATCGCTTTGCTGATTATTACTTATGTTCCGCAAGTGTCCTTGTTCTTGACCACTTTAGGTGGTAAATAAGATTACAAGAAAAGCCATATGGTTAAACAAATTGTATGGCTTTTCTTTAAAAATACACTTGTATCACAAGTGTATTTGGTAAAAATGTTTTACTAATTATTTTAAGAAAGGGTGAGTTAGTTGGTTAAACAGAAGTATTCAAAAGAGAAGCTTGTAGGGTTTTACCGTACAATGGTTAGGATCAGAGCCTTTGAAGAATTGGCCGCTGATTGCTTTATGAAAGGTATGTTGGCAGGTAATATTCACTTAAGTATCGGGCAAGAGGCTGTTGCCGCAGGTGCTTGTGCTGCCATGGACAAAGAAGACTACATGACTACAACCCATAGAGGTCACGGTCATTGCATCGCTAAGGGCGGCAACATTGATAAAATGTTTGCTGAACTGTTTGGTAAGAAGACCGGTTATTGCAAAGGCAAGGGCGGTTCCATGCACATTGCCGATGTAGAAGGTCTTCATCACTTAGGAGCTAACGGCATTGTCGGCGCAGGTATTCCTATTGCCACCGGTTCTGCTCTGGCTTCCAAGATTTGGAAAGATAAACATGTTACAGTTTGCTTCTTTGGTGATGGCGCCAGCAATCAGGGCGTATTCCATGAAAGCCTGAACATGGCTGCTGCCTGGCATCTGCCGGTAGTATATGTAATTGAAAGCAACCGTTATGCAGTATCTACAGAAATTCATCGTGTAACCAATACCGAATTCCTGTCAGTACGTGCTAAAGCTTATAATATGCCCGGCAAGACAGTAGACGGCAATGATCCTACTATCGTTTACGAAGCTATGAAAGAAGCTTTGGATTATGCTAGAAGCGGTAAAGGACCCTATTTGCTGGAATGTGAAACCTATCGTCATCAAGGTCACTATTGCGGCGACCCTGCTGCTTATCGTCCTGCTTCCTATATGGAAGAAGCACATAAAGATGACTGCATTCCTTGCATGAGAGCTAAGCTGCTAAAGGGCAAGACTGCAACAGAAAAAGATTTAAAGGCTATTGAAGATGAAGCTAAAGCAGAAATGGAAAAGGGCTTAAAGTTTGCTGAGGATTCTGAATGGCCGGATCCTAGCGAAGCTACTACAGAAATGTACAGCTCTGATAACGAAAGGAGTGTTGTACGGTGAGCAAGAAGATAAGCATCAGTAAAGCTATTGGTGAAGCAATGCACGAGGAAATGGTTAGAGATAAGAATGTTATTATCCTCGGCGAAGATATGGGTGTTATGGGTAACGTATTTGGTATTACCCGTGGTTTCAGAGATGAATTCGGCGCTGACAGAGTAATTGATACTCCTATTTCCGAATCAGGCTTTGTTGGTATGTCCGTAGGCGCTGCTATGAGAGGTATGCGTCCTGTTGCTGAATTAATGTATAACGATTTCATGACAGTTTGCGCTGATCCTCTATTGAACCAGGCAGCTAAAATGAGATATATGACCGGTGGTCAGCTGACTATTCCTATGGTTGTCAGAATGCCTATGGGCTCAGGCAGAAGAAATGCCGGCCAGCATTCCCAATCTTTGGAAGCTATTTTCTGTCATATGCCCGGCCTGAAGGTAATTGCTCCTGCATCTGCTGAAGATGCAAAAGGCCTTTTGAAATCTGCTATCCGTGATAATGACCCTGTAATTTTCATGGAACACAAATTGCTGTATGCTCACAAGGAAGAAGTTCCTGATGGAGAATACACTACTCCTATCGGAGAAGCAAAAGTTAAAAGAGAAGGTACTGATTTAACCATTATTTCCTGGAGCAGAGAAGTAGACTTCTCACTGGAAGCTGCAGAAAATCTGGCTAAAGAAGGTATTAATGTAGAAGTTCTTGACCTTCGTACTTTAGTTCCTCTGGATTGGGATTCTATTGTGAAGTCTGTATCCAAGACTCATAATGTTGTTGTAGTTTCTGAGGAAGTTAAGAGAGGCAGTTATGCCGGTGAAATTTCCGCCCAAATCGCCGAAGACTTATTTGACGAATTGGATGCTCCTGTTGAGCGTGTTTGCGGCTTGAATATTACTTCTCCTTTCAGCCCACCGCTGGAAGATGTGAACTTCCCTCATCCTGCAGATATTGAAAAAGCAGTTAAAAAAGTTTTGAACAAATAGGAGGAGGAAAATAACATGGCATATGAGATCAGAATGCCTCAGCTTGGCTTAACCATGGAGGAAGGTACTGTTACCACCTGGTTAAAACATGAAGGGGACCAAGTAAATGTCGGTGACCCGATTTTGGAAATCACCACAGATAAATTAACCAACGAAGTTACCAGCGAAGCTGCCGGAACTTTATTGAAGATTGTTGCTCAAGAAGGAGAAGATATTCCCGTTAAAGGACTTTTGGGATATATCGGTGCTCCCGGTGAAGCTGTAGGCGGCGCTGCTGCTCCTGCTGCTGCTCCGGTGGCTGAAGCTCCTGCTGCCGCTCCTGTGGCTGCCGCTGCTCCTGTAGCTGCTGCACCCGCAACCGGTGCCAGAATCCGCATTTCTCCTTTGGCTAAAAAGACTGCTGCTAAATTAGGTGTTGATTATACCACTCTTAAAGGATCCGGTCCTTCCGGCCGTATTATCCAAAAAGATATCTTGGCAGCACAAAAGGCTGCTCCTGTAGCCGCTCCTGTGGCTGCCGCTGCTCCTGTAGCTGCTGCACCTGTTGCTCACAGCGGTGCTGTAGAATTAATGGAAGGCGACACCGTAGCTAAGTTAACAGGTATGAGAAAAGTTGTTGGGGAAAGAATGTTACAATCTGTAACAGAGTGCCCAACCGTTACGCAAAATGTTAAAATTGATGTTACCGAATTGTTTAAACTGCGTAAAGATATCAATGACAAGATGGGCGTAAAGTATTCTGTTAATGATTATGTTCTCAAAGCAGTTGCCAAGGCTTTGAAAGCCAACAGATACATGCTGGTCAGCATTGATGGCAAGAATGTCATCCAAAGAGCTCATGTAAATCTTGGTATGGCTGTTGCTTTGGACGACGGACTATTAACTCCTGTTATCAGAGACGCAGACAAGATGAGCTTAAGCGAAATCCATGATTGCGCTAAAGATTTAGCTACAAGAGCCAGAGATGGTAAATTAGCTATGGATGAATATAAAGGCTCTACTTTCACTATTTCTAACTTAGGAATGTTCGGAGTAGAAACCTTTAATCCTATTATCAACCAACCTGATTCCAGTATTTTGGGCGTTTGCGCTGCTCAAGATGAATTAGTGATGGACGATGAAGGTAAGATTTCCAAGCATAAAGTTATGAGAATTTCTCATACTTTTGACCACAGACTGATTGATGGTTCTGTAGCAGCTAAGTTTGAATGTGCAGTAAGAGATTTGCTGCAAAATCCTATGGAGATCTTGCTGTAAGCTAAGATACTCAGGCCTTCTTAGTTGATAGTTTTCTTCTAAGAAGGTCTTTTTTCAAAGGATGGCGGCACTTAATAATTGAATGGAGGAATTTTAGATGGCATATGAAGTAAAAATGCCCCAGCTTGGTTTAACCATGGAAGAAGGCACTGTTTCTAAATGGTTAAAGCATGAAGGTGATACAGTAAAAGTCGGTGATCCTATTTTGGAAATCACCACTGATAAATTAACTAATGAAGTAGTCAGCGAAGCTGACGGTACTCTTCTTAAAATCGTGGCTCAAGAAGGGGACGATATTCCTGTAAAAGGAATTTTGGCCTATATCGGTGCGCCCGGTGAAGCGGTCGGCGCAGCTCCTGCCGCAGCTCCTGCTGCAGCTGCTCCTAAAGCTGCTGCCCCTGTAGCAGCTCCTGTTGCTCCCACTGCTGCTCCTGTAGCTAAACCTGCTAAACCAGGTGCTACTGTTATCGTAGTAGGCGGCGGCCCCGGCGGTTATGTAGCTGCTATTCGTGCTGCTCAATTAGGTGCTAAAGTTACTGTAGTAGAAAAAGAACATTTAGGCGGAACCTGCTTAAATATTGGTTGTATTCCTACTAAATGCCTGCTGCACTCTGCTGAACTTGTGTCCGAAATCAAAGACCAAGGCAAAAACATTGGTGTAGAAGTAAGCGATGTGAAGGTAAACTTCACCCAAGTTATTAAACACAAGAACGAGATTTCTCATACATTAACTTCCGGTATTGCCGGTTTGTTAAAGATGAACAAAATCGCTAAAGTTGACGGAGAAGCTACTTTCACTGCTCCCAAGACCTTGTCCGTAAAGAAAGCTGACGGCAAGACGGAAACCATGACAGCAGATGCTATTATTCTGGCTACAGGTTCTGTTAATGCTGTTCCTCCTATTCCCGGCATTAAAGAAAATCCTAACTGCATTGATTCTACCGGTGCTTTGTCTTTGGATAAATTACCGAAATCCATGGTTGTTATCGGCGGCGGCGTAATCGGTTTGGAAATTGCCTGTGCTTATGCAGCTTTCGGTACAAAGATTACGGTAGTTGAAGCTTTGGATCATGTACTTCCTATGTTGGATGGGGACTTAACCAAGATTGGTGTTGCTCACATGAAGAAAATGGGCATGGACTTCAATCTGGAATGCCCTGTACAATCCGTAGAAAAATCTTCTGTTGGTGCTAAAGTTGTCTGCAAGAATAAAGAAGGCAAGATTGTTTCCTTCGAAGCAGAAAAAGTTTTGGTAGCTATTGGCCGTCGTGCTAATACTAAAGACCTGAACTTAGAAGCAGGCAAGCTTGACAACGACAGAGGCCGTATTAAAGTTAACGACCAAATGCAGACATCTGTTGATGGCGTTTATGCTATCGGCGACTGCGTATTCGGCAAAGCTCAATTAGCTCATACTGCTTCTGCTATGGGTGAAGTTGCTGCTGAAAACATTATGGGTATTCCTGCTGTTTATGATGAAAAGACTAACCCCACTTGCGTATATATTGAACCGGAAGCTGCTTCTGTTGGTTTAACCGAAGAAAAAGCCAAGGCTTTGGGAATTGATTATGTAGTTGGTAAGTTCCCCATGAGCGCTAATGGCAAGGCTTTGATTTTAAACGGTGGCGAAGGTATAGTAAAGATTATCGCCGGCAAAGAATTTGGCGAAGTACTGGGCATGCATATTATTGGGCCTCGTGCTACTGATTTAATTGCTGAAGGTGCTTTGGCTATTGAAGGGGAAATGACCCTGGACGAAATCGTTGCTACCATTCATTCTCATCCTACTGTAACTGAGTCCATGAGAGAAGCTGCCTTGGAAGGTTTGGGCAGAGCTATTCACGTTCCCAACAAAAAGAAGAGAAAATAACTAAGGAGTACATTATGGCATTTACTATTGGTTTTATTGGTCTAGGGGTTATGGGTGGTCCCATGGCAGCTAATATTGTTAAAAAGTGCGGAACGAAAGTTTATGGTTATGACGTAGTTCCTCATCAGCTGGAGGCTTTTACTGCTATCGGCGGTACACCTGTAAAAGACCCTGAAGAGATTTATAAAAAATGTGATGTGATTTTACAGATTTTGCCTACTCATCCGATTATCATTAATTCTATAGAACAAATTATTAAGCATGGCAAAAAAGGCACTGTTATTGTGGACATGTCTTCTACTTCTCCTGACATCATCAGAGACCTCTATCCCAAGGTAAAAAGTGCCGGTATGGCTCTATTAGATTCACCGGTCAGCGGTGGCAATATTGGTGCCAAACAAGGAAATCTAGTTATTATGTGCGGCGGTGATGAAGCTACTTTTGATAAGGTGAAACCTGTGTTAGAATATATGGGTACCTGTGTGACCTATATGGGCGGGCCAGGCTGCGGTGACGTGGCAAAAATTGCCAACAATATGATTGTAGGCTGCAATCTGTTGGCAGTTAGTGAGGCCTTTGCCCTTGCCACAAAAGCAGGTCTGGATCCGGCGAAACTCTTTGGAGCTATCAAGGATGGCTTTGCTCAAAGCAGGGTTATGGATGTAAAAGTTCCCAAGCTTCTCAGAAGAGATTTTTCTGCAGATGCCAGAATAGCTGTGCATTATAAGGATATTAAGAATGCAGAACATTTGGCTGAGAAACTGGGCGTCAAACTCCCTATGACGGATGTAGTGCTGAATTGTATGACTCGCATGGATAAAGCCGGTCTCATTGATGAGGACCAGATTGCTTTGGTTAAACCCTATGAAAAAGATATGGGTGTTGAGGTAAAATAAAATTTGATTAGGAGGTTTTTAACATGATTAGTATGGCATCAGGTGGAACAATTAAAAGGCTTGTAGCAGCAAGAATGTCTCCCGGTGAAGATGTTTTGCTAGGCTTGGAGAAAATCTGCAAAGATAATCACATTAACAATGGTTATATAGTAAGCGGTATGGGCAGTCTGGCTAAGGTAGCATTCTTTGATCCCGTAGCTTTGCCTGATAAAAAAGCAGGTTATGGCTATAGCACTCCTATTCTTATGGATGGGCCTATTGAGCTTCTTAGCTTAACAGGAATGATTTGCCATGACAGTACAGGTAAAACGTTGCTGCATGTTCATTATGCTTTATCTGATCAAAAGGGTAATGCTTTTGGCGGCCATGTTATTGAAGGCAATAAGGTTTTGCTGACAACAGATGTTATTATCGGCGAAATCGACGGTCTGGAAATGGGCAGAGAATTCGATAAGGATTTGGATGTATTCATTTTCGCACCGAAGCAAAAGTAAAATCCAAGGGCTATAACACAATGACGTTTTTCATTATGTTATAGCCCTATTTGTAATTTAATTTTTATGAGTACAAGATATTTAGCAAAAGCTGGCGTATAATTTGTCAGTCGCTTTTCCGCAGGTTGTGAATTTGCTCACTACTATCGCCGACTCATGTGAATATCAGCCCGCTATAGGTGCTGCGGACCGATATTCACTTCGTTCACGGCTCAGTAGTGTAGCAAATTAGCCAACCTGCTCTATGCTCCTGCCAATATTATACGCTAGCTTTTGTTTTACTTAATACAATGTGTTAGGAGGAGGGTTGTAAAATGGCAACAGGGGAACTTATACTATTGGCTAATGCAGGTGTGCTGATAGTTTATAAACAAACAAAAATTTTAATAGATGGTTTATACAAAGACCTTGGCGCCCATTTTACGGATATTCCCGGAGAAATTTGGCAGCTTATGAAAAATGGCAAAGGTGATCTGGCTGATATAGATTATATACTGTTCACCCATTCTCATTATGACCATTATTACAGTCCGTATTTAAGAACCTATTTAGCCAATAATAAAGTAAAGGGTCTGGTTTTGCCCCCTATGGATACAACAAATGGTTTGCTGGCAGATTATAAAACTTACGGCAATAAACAAATAGTGTTTGCCGGAGACAACAAAGCTTTATTACAGGACGATATTATATTAAAACGTTTTATTATCAGGCATGTTGATAAAAAATATCATGACGTGCCGGTGCAGTGTTTCTTGTTTGAAACACCGGAGGCAAAAATACTGCTGCTTTCCGACAGCGATTATGAAGAAGAATTATTTGCTCCCTATAAAGGTCTGGCTGTGGATTATCTCTTTGTGACGCCGGTGTTTTTCAATAGTCCTCATGGACGTAAAATAATTTTTACATACTTAAAAGTGAAAAAAATCATTATCTATCATCTGAATGCAAGTAATGAAGACAGATATGGCTATTATAAAATGGTAACACGAGATGTAGAGAAATATGCCGGAGCTGCTGAAATAGTACTCTGGAATAAACTGGGACAACATATTCCCTTTTAACCGTAGGAGGAAGAAAAAGATGATCTATTTAGAAAGCAAAAGTTTTGACCCACATTTTAATCTAGCAATGGAACAATTTATTTTTGACCAAATGGACAGAAATGAGGAATATTTTTTTCTCTGGCAAAATGCCAATACTATCGTGGTAGGAAAGCATCAAAATACTATTGCAGAAATTAATCAAAAGTTCGTGGAAGAAAACAATGTTTCCGTAGTACGCAGATTATCAGGCGGAGGCGCAGTGTACCATGACATGGGAAACTTGAACTTTACTATTATTGTGTCACGGACTGACAAAATGGCAGATTTTGATTTCTCCAGATTTTGTCTGCCGGTAGTTAACGCTTTGCAAAAACTGGGAGTTAACGCGGAAATTAATGGTAGAAATGACATTACCATTGACGGGAAAAAGTTTTCCGGGAATTCCCAATACACGAAGCAGGGAAGAATTATGCATCATGGAGCCATCCTTTATGCCTCTGACTTGACTAAAGTCTCCAAGGCGTTAATTGTATCTAAGGACAAAATCGCCTCCAAGGGAATAACTTCTGTGCGCAGCAGAGTTACTAATGTAGTTGATTACATGAAGGACAAGGTGCCTCTGGAAGTATTCAAAAAAGCTTTGCTGGAGGAAATGAGTAAGAGAGAAACTATCCGGAAGCATGAACTGACTCCGGAAGAAATAGAGAAAATAAAAGAAATTCAAAAAGCCAGGTATGATACTTGGGAATGGAATTATGGGAAGTCTCCTAAATATGATATAGAAAAAGAACGCTATATAGAAGGCTGTGGTAAATTCCAGCTGAACATAAATGTTAAGGATGGTCTTATTACCGCTTTTGATGTATTCGGTGATTATTTTGGCAACGGGGATAAAGAAGACGTACAAAAACTTTTACAGGGTGTGAAGATTAATCGTAAGGCCTTGACAAAGGTCTTGGCAGATTTCCCTTTGGAAAAATATTTTCATAATCTGCCTAAAAAAACTTTTGTAGATATGATTGTAGAGTAACATTGAGAGATAATGTATCTTAGTATTAGGCAAAAAGTTTGCTGAATTACAATATAAATAGGGGAGTGAGAATATGAACGGTATGATGAAATGCGTAATTAAAGCAGCCCCCGGTCCCGGCAATCTGGAATTAGTGGAGCGGGCTATTCCTCAGGTAGGACCAAATGATGTTTTGGTTAAAGTCCATTCTTTGGCAGTTTGCGGAACTGATGTGCATATTATGCACTGGAACGAGTTCGCCAGTACGAGAATGACACCGCCTACGATTATCGGCCACGAATTTTCCGGTGAAGTTGTAGAATGCGGCGCACTGGTTAAACAAATTAAAATCGGCGATGCAGTTTCTGCTGAGACTCATATCGTCTGCAATACTTGTGATGTCTGCCATAATGGTAATGCGCATGTTTGTCCACATACTAGTGTGATTGGCTTAAGCAGAGATGGTGCCTTGGCTGAATATATTTCTATACCAGCATCAAATGCAGTAGTGTTTGAAAAATTTGCCAGCTGGGAAGAACTTAGTCTCATGGAACCCTATGTGGCAGCAGTTCATGCGGCAACCCAGTTTTCGGTGGCAGGTAAGACCGTCGCTGTTATTGGCTGCGGACCTATCGGGGCTATGGGAGTAGGCATAGCCAAAAAATGCGGGGCATCTAATGTAATCGCCATAGAACCTGTGGCAGAACGAGGAAAAATGGCTTTGCTCATGGGAGCAGATAGTCTTATCGATCCTATTAAAGAAGACGTGGCCAAGGCAGTTCCTGCTGCTAACGGCGGCAATAAAATTGATGTAGTCCTGGATTTTTCCGGTAATGTAGGAGCTATTGCTTCCAGTCTTTCATATATTAAACCGGAAGGAAAAATCGCCGTGCTGGGACTATCTGATAAAAAACTCAGCTTTCAATTAGACGAGTTTGTATACAGGGGCATTACCCTTAAAGGGATTGCCGGACGGAGAATGTATCAAGATTGGGAAACAGGCAAAGGTCTTTTGGCAGGTGGATTAGATCTGTCCCATATTATTACTCATAAACTTCCCATGAGTGAATTTCAGGAAGGATTGCGCCTCATGGAACATGGTGAGTGCTGTAAGTGCGTGCTTATTCCTTAATCGTCAGATAATCCAAGGAGTGGGAGCTTTTGCTTAAATAGTGTGCTATAATTAGAAACAAATGAATTTCTAATGATATTTAATGAGAGGTGCAGCAATGGCTAATTTACGCAATGCAAAATCAATTATGAAGTATGCTTTTAAAGAATCCCTGCCGGATACGGCAGTAGCAAAGGCTTTGGAAAACAAGAAATTTCCGGAAGGGAAACTTGTTTTGGTAGCCATAGGTAAAGCAGCCTGGCAGATGGCTCACAAGGCGGCAGGCACTTTAGGGAAAAAACTGACCTGTGGTATTGTCATCACTAAATATGACCATTCCAAAGGAAAAATACCCAAAGTAGAGATTTGCGAAGCAGGGCATCCCGTTCCTGATGACAATTCTTTTAAAGCAACTGCCAAAGCCATTGAAATGGTTTCAGGACTTGGCAAAAAAGATACAGTGGTTTTTCTGGTTAGCGGTGGTGGGTCTGCCTTATTTGAAAAGCCTTTGATTCCTGCAGAAGAATTACAGCAATTAACCAAGCAGTTTTTAGCTAAAGGCATGGATATTGTGGAAATTAACACCTTGCGGAAACGTCTGTCCGCAGTAAAGGGCGGCAAGTTTGCCCAATTGTGCAAACCTGCTCAGGTTTTCACTGTAGTATTGTCTGATATTATCGGCAGTCCTTTGGATATGATTGCCTCCGGCCCTGCTTATCCTGATAGTTCTACAACTAAAGAAGCAATGGAAATCGTGAAGAAATATGATTTGCAAATGACAGACACAGCTTTGGACCTGCTGAAACAAGAAACACCAAAGCGGTTGGATAATGTAACAACTGTGGTCACAGGCAGCGTAAGTATGCTATGTAAGGCCGCTGAACATAAGGCTAAAGAACTGGGTTACAAAACAATTATGCTTACCTCTTCTTTGGACTGTGAGGCTAGAGACGCAGGAAGCTTCTTGGCAGCAATCGCCAGAGAGCATGGGGCAAGTGCAAGACCCATGGCCTATATTGCCGGCGGAGAAACGGTGGTACATTTAACAGGCAAGGGCAAAGGCGGCCGTAATCAGGAGATAGCTTTGGCAGCAGCAGCGGGTATTGCCGGGCTGAAAAATGTGGTAGTTCTGTCAGCAGGCAGCGATGGTACTGATGGACCTACAGATGCAGCAGGTGGTATCTGCGATGGCACTACTGCGGGGAAGCTTTTGCAACAGAATATCCACATTGATCAGGTTCTGCAGGAGAATGCTTCCTATAATGCATTAAAGGCTGTTAACGCCTTAATTATTACCGGTCCCACGGGCACCAACGTCAACGATTTGGCTTTAGTTTTGATAAATTAATATTTTCTTTGCAAAGCATCAGACATTGTTCTGATGCTTTTTTTGTGATTAAAATGTGATATGTGAGAATAAGCATTGACAAAAGCATGGAAGAAACCTATAATATGAAATAAAAACGACTGATAGTCATTTAACGACTTATAGTCATAAAGAATATAAACGATTTGAAAAGAAGGGATGGGTAAGGATGCCGAAGCTGACAGAGGCAAGAAAAGAAATGATGGGCAAGTTGATTAAGGATAAAATTTTTACAGAAGCGTTGCATTTATTAAAAGAAAAAAAAGGCATACTTTTTACAATGGATGATTTAGCTCATAACGTAGGAATTTCCAAAGGAGCTTTATATAGTTATTTTACTGATAAACAAGCAGTGATTATGTACCTGGCAGAAAGAGTTGCCGATGAAATGGCTGAAGGATTACAAGACATTGACAAGCGTTATCCTCATGAATATGAAAACAATTTACTTCGCTATTGTTCTTTGGCATTAAAAATTAAAAACAAGTACAAATATATTAATCTAGCAAATTTGTTTTTTGCTTTTGATACTGTAATTAATGATAAAAATATTTGCATGATTGTAGAGCCTACTGTTAAAATTCGGGCCCATTTAATTGAATTTTTTAACCAAGGAATAGAAAGAGGAATTTTCAAAAAAAAGTCTCCCATGGCTTTAACTCTTCTGTGCAGTTCAGTTTTCAGAGGATTGGAACTGGTTAGTGTCATTAATAAAGAGAAAAAAATATTTAACCAGAAACAAATGGAAGAAGAAATGCAGCAATTATTACTGGAAGCAGTTTTAGCAAAGTAAGAATTAAGATATTGGCAGGAAGATTTGTATAGGAGGCTGGCATGGGCATTATAGATACATCGTTGAAAAAGCCGGTAGCTGTTATTATTTGCACCTTAGCTATCTCCCTTTTTGGGTACTATGTTTACAAAGGTATGCCAAGACAGAAAAGACCTGATACAGACTTCCCTATGGTTACCATTGTTACTACTATGAGCGGAGCTAATGCTACAGTTATGGATAATGATGTAGCTGATGTGTTGGAAGATCAGTTAAATGGTATTTCCGGTGTTACCAGTCTTAGGTCTTGGAGTTATCCGGGTCGTACTGTTACTCTGGTAGAATTTACCATGGATACTAATGTTAACGATGCAGCCAGTGATGTTAGAGATAAGGTGGCAGCTGCTGAGAAAGACCTGCCGGACGATGCAGATACCCCTATTGTATCCAAACTGGATTTAACCACTTCATCAGTTATTCAATTGGCAGTTACAGGAGATGCTACGGAAAAAGAGAAATCCTATTACGTAGATAAAATCCTTAAGCCTAAGCTGCAATCAGTTAGTAACGTAGGTTCTATTGAAACAGCAGGATATAGAGACAGAGAAATCCGTATTTGGGTAAAACCTGAGACACTCCATGCCAGAGGTCTTGTCATGGATGATATTGCTACAGCTGTTAACCAAAAACACGTAGAATTGCCTGCCGGCAGCATAATATCAGGGGAAAATGATGTTGATCTTAGAGTAAATGCAGAATATGCCAGTGTAGATGAACTCAAGAGCTTGCCGATTTTTACTAAGGACGGCTCTGTAGTCAGGTTAGGGGAAATAGCTACAGTATCTGACGGGTTTGCAGAAGTAGAAAGTCTGGCTTTGGATAATGAACAGCCTACAACAATTGTCAGCGTCAAAAAACAGAGCGGTGCCAATGAAGTAGAGCTTTGCAACAATATAATAAAAACTATTGAGCAATTAAAAAAGAACATGCCGGATAATATTAAACTGACAGTTCTTTATAATCAGGCAGACTTCGTTAAGCGGTCTTTGGATGGTGCAGCCAGTGATGCCATTAGTGCTGTAATCCTTTGCTCTATTTTAATGTTCATCTTTTTGCAGACTTTCCGCGCTACTTTCGTTACGGTTATCGCTATCCCTGTTTGCCTCCTTGGCAGTTTTATTTTTATGCGCAAGCTGGGCATTACACTGAATGGTGTTTCCATGATGGGTATTTCGCTTTCTGTAGGTATGGTTGTAGATGCAACTACAGTAGTTTTGGAAAACGTAGATCGTCATTTGCATGAAGGTGATAATTCCATGCTGGCAGCCAGCAAAGGTGCTCAAGAAGTGGCTTTCTCAGTAATAGGCGGTGTATTAACTACCGTAGTTGTGTTTTCACCTATTGCTTTTATGAGTGGGGTGGTAGGAAGATTTTTCCGCTCATTCGGTATGACGGTTATCTTAACAATTAGTTTGTCATTGGTACTATCAATGACTGTCGCACCTTTCCTTTGCTCAAGAATTTTAAAGCTGACAAAACTCAGCAAGGTAGGAGAATTTTTTAATAAACAATTCGGCGTTATGGAACAGTTTTATCGGAAAGTTTTGACCCGGGCAGTTTATCATAGACGGACTACCATGCTTATTGCGGTCGGACTTTTTGTGACAGGTGTAATCTTCGCAAAGCTACTTGGCTCATCTTTTATACCAAATTCCGATGAAGGTTATTTTAAAATTTCTTGTGAAATGCCCAGCGGCACATCTATCGAAGAGACCACCAGAACTCTTCAAGATATGTCAGCCATGATTAAAGAAAATCCTTACGTAGATTATACCTTTGCAGCCATTGGTAATAACGTAGGCCGGGAAAAGGATCAAGGAACTATTTATGTGAGCCTGATTCCTCGTGGTAAACGGCCTCGCTATGATGTTATTCAAGACCAACTTCGTACCAAAACAGATCAATTTAAAGATGTGAAATCTACCTATGCTACCTTTGCCGGTAAAGATGTGACCATGACATTGACCGGACCTAGTGTAGAAGAACTGGTCCCATTGGCGAACAGGATGGTAGACAAGGCTATGGCTACCGGTAACTTCCTGGATATGGATACAGATGTGCGACTTACAAAACCGGAATATGATGTAAAGTTAGACAGAGGCATGACAGACCAGATGAATGTAAATGTTAGGGCTCTGAGCACAGAACTGTATTCCGTTTTTGGCGGTAAAAAAATCGGCGTATATAAAGACAATGGTTACCGTTATGACATTCGTATGATGGCTTCCGAAAACGAGCGAAATGATTTAAGCGCTCTTGACAAGGTTTACGCCAAAAATGCCAGAGGAGATATTCTGCAGGCAAAAAACATGTTTAATGTAGAAAAGACTCAAGGACCCAATGTAGTAAAACGCTACGATAGACAAAGGTGCGTAACTTTAACGGCCAACGTTACTAAAGACTATTCCAGCGGTGAGGCCATGACCTATTTGACTAATCTGTTGAAGGAAGAAGCACCGGGTGAGTCGGAAATTAATATTATTCCTACAGGCCTTAGTAAATATATGGTAGACGATTTTAAAAGCCTGGGTATCTCATGTATCATAGCAATTTGCTTGGTTTATGTGGTAATGGCAGTACAGTTTGAGTCGTTCTTACATCCTTTCGTAGTTATGTTTTCCTTGCCGTTACTGACACCGGGAGCTTTCGGCTTGCTATATTTAACCGGCTGCAAGTTGGATATTCTGAGTTATATGGGATTGATTTTGCTGGTTGGTATCGTTGTTAATAATGGCATTATTCTGGTGGACTTTATAAATCAGGAGCGAGCCAAAGGCATAGATACAGTCCAGGCAGTTATTAATGCAGGACCAATGCGACTAAGAGCAATCCTCATTACTGCTTTATCAACCTTGTTGGGAGCAGTACCTGCAGCTTTAAAATTAACCGAAGGATCGGATATGCGGCAATCTATGAGCATTACTATTTTTGGTGGTTTGTTTACATCAACATTTTTAACCTTACTGGTTATTCCCGTAGTGTACTTAATAGTGGATGACCTTAAAGATAAGGCTATAAACAAATATCATGAAATAGCAGAAAAAATTAAAGCAAAGTATATTTATACCGGAAGGAGGCAGAACCAGCATGATTAAAGTAAAAACACATAAAAAAATAGTTCTTGCAGCAGTAATCATGTTGACTGTTCTAGGTGGCTATTTATATAATGCAGCTTCCAGACATACCGTTACCGCTGCACCTGTAGCTGCTAGAGTTCAAGTAGCAAAGGCAGTGTATGCTGATAATTTTGATGAAGGAATGAATACTACAGGAACACTGCGGGCTAATGCAGATGTAGTAATTAAATCCAAAGTAGAAACAACGATTAAAGATTACGTTGTGAAAAAAGGGCAAAGGATAGAGGCAGGACAACTTCTGGTGGAATTGGAACATCATAATCAGACAGCCCAGGTTCAGGCTGCTCAATCCCAAATATCTGTTAACGAAGCAGCGGCAGCAAGTGCTCATGCTGAACTGACTAATGCTATAGCAGAACAACGCAGATATGACACTTTGGTGGAAAGCGGTGCTGTCAGCAGGCAGCAGGCAGATGCTAAACAGACTGTGCAAAAAGTCGCAGCCGGGGATTATGCCAGAGCCAATTCTAATGTGGAACAGGCTAATGCCCAACTGGCGGCAGCAGAAGCTACTCTCAACGATTATTTGTTAATAGCACCTTTTAACGGCATCGTTTTGGATGATTACGATATGAGTGTAGGCAGCAAAGTCGCTAAGGATACTAATGTTCTCAGGGTTGCTGATATTGATAAACTGAAATTAACGGTTAGCATTCCGGAAAATGAAATGGGACGCATCAAGGTAGGAATGCCGGTAAAGATAGCTTGCAACAGTTTGCCGCAAGAAAGTTTCAAGGGTATGGTGGAAAATATTAATCCATATATTGACACCAATACCCACATGTTGAAAGCTGATGTATCCATTGATAATAAGAGTACAGGTTACCGGCTGAAACCGGGGATGTTTGCTAAAGTTATATTAGTGGAAAAAGCTCAGCAGAAAGCACTGGTTATTCCTAAAGAAGCAGTGCGGCAGGACGGAACTGTTTTAGTAGCAGAAGATGGTAAAGCTAAAATAGTTCACGTAACGGTAGGACTGACAGCAGATAAATTAGTATCTATCAGCCAGGGGATTAAAGAGGGGGATATAGTTGTTATTAGTGGTGGAAAGTCTGTGAAAGACGGGGACCGGGTAACATATAAGGAAGACCCTCAGTAAATAAGGACTGATTAACAGTCTTTATTATATAATTCTCAAAGGAGCTGAATAAAATGAAAAAAACTATTATTTTGGGTATTACTGCAATTATGACGATGGCATTTGTAGGTGTAGCTTCTGCACAGCTTGAACCTGATGCTGATGGTGTAATGCACTATGTTCCACCTAAAGAAAGTGTTGTTCTTCAGAATGGTGAAGAGCCTTCAACTATTTGGGCTACTGACAACAATTAAAGTGCGTAAAAGCAAAGAGGCTGTAACACAATGACAAAAATCATTGTGTTACAGCCTCTTTGCTACATTAAATTAAGAATTTGCTGTTAGAACCTAACAGAATTTAGGCTCCTCACCCAAATTTTAAAGGCTTTAAATATTTGCCTCCGTCTGTTTCTACAATAACGGTGCCTTCGCATTTGGCGTTATCGGCAGAAACGGTTTGCCGGCTCAGATTGATAGTAGTATCTTTTGTTAGCGTTGTGCCTTGATAAGTAACACCTAAATTTTCTTTATCAGTATAGGCGATAAGGCAAGAATTAAATTTTTTCTCTGCTATAGCAGGTTTAGCATAGTTGTAGTACCAATCTTCTAATTCAGCTTGAGAAAGATCCGTGGATTTGATTTTTACTACGGAAATTTTACCGGGAGCAGGGGCTCCCTTAACTGTTATGCTTTCAGCATTTTTATAAATCTGCGAAGCCGGTTTTTGTGTTCTGCCGCAGCCAATAACAATAAGTACAAGCAAACCCATAAACAAAACTGCCAATAAAGTTTTTCTCTTTAGCATTTATTTCACCTCCGCAAGACAATAGAAAGATAATTGATATTTATTATTATATAATAAATAAACTCAAAAAGCAAGAGGCGGATAACTAACAAAACACCCCCAAGTAAGAATGTTAAAATTCTTTACTCGGGGGTGCTGTTATGAAGGGGCATCAGACCTTATTAAACGTTAGCTGGTTGTTTCGTTTGTTCGGCTTTCGGTACCCAAATGCCGATTTCTTTGCGCAGAGGTTCACCGCTTTCTTTAAGAGAAACTTTGCCGGACATAATCAGATTATCTGCTACAATATCCTTCATCGCTTCACGAATTTTTGCAGTTTCCAAAGTACTAACCGGACTAGCGATATTAATTCTTTTGCTCTTTCCGGCAGCGTCTTTAAATTGTAAAACCAAAGTAGTTTGCATAGCCATTTTATTGTCTCCACCTCCTTTCACTTAATTTTTTTGGATCTCCTTTCTCCCTTAAGCTTATGCTTCGGACAGTAGATGTCTTTCTCTTACATAAATTCCGGACTTGGTATGTTTGATCATATGACCAAAGGCCATACCATGTTTATAAAGAACTTCAGCACTAGCTTGGGGATTTATGTTCTTAAAAGCAAAATCCTTTTTTACCGGTTTGCCGTTGGCATTTACACCAACGTTGGCACTGACCAGTATTTCCGTGGTTTGAATTTCTTTTTTAATAGCCATTTTGTGTTCCTCCTTTCTTTCTGGTTTGTTGGGCTTTTGCCCCTTCACTTAATAAATGTCCGCAGCAGGGTAAAATGTGCAAAAATTTTTGGGGAAATGTGCTTATATGTGGGCAGAATTGTAGATAAAATCAAGACAATTTGTTTATATACATTAAATATACTAATAAGTGAGTTGCTCCATTAGGTTGTTACCGCTTATATTTAATACGGTACCAAAAATTGAAAGGCGCTTTTCCGAAAGGGAAAGGAACATGAAAAAAGCAGATATTGTCCAATTGGTAATTCTAGTGCGCCAAGGTTCCGCAAGAGCCCAGGAGGTACTTATGCAGCGCTTTAGACCATTAATCTTTGCACTGTACGAACAGAAACGTTATGAAACTATTCAAGATGAATTAGCCGGTATTTGTCAGGTGGCTATCTGGGATGCCATTCGTCAATACAAGGGTAAAATCACAGAAGAATTTCCGGGGTACATTAAAGGGTATTTAGAAAATGTCCTAAACAATGCAGCCAGACAAAAACGTAGATATTTCTATCGAGAAGGTACAAATCTTTCTGAGTTTCAATTCCCCAAAGTAGAAAGCTTTGACGGCAGCTTAATTACCAAAACAGATCTGCTTAAAGCCTTACGGAGGCTTACAATCAGGGAACGTTACCTGATCTGGGCTCGCTATTTCCGCTGTTACCGATTGGCCCATATGTCAGAAATGCTCAAAACTAATCGTTTTGAACTGAACAGGGAAATAAACAGAGTCCTCAATAAGCTGCGCCGGTGGTGTTCATAGTTCCGCACAAAAAAAACATCCTTCTAATGAAGGATGTTTTTCATAAGCTGATATATTGTTTCTTTGCTATTATAAACCCAAAGCTTTTTCGGCAGATTCAGGTAACTTAGGAGCATCTGCGTTAAACCATTTCTTATAAATCTTCCCATAGGTTCCGTCTTTTTTCATATCGGCGATAGCTTTATTGACCTTGGTTTGTAAATCTTTATTATCTTTGTTCATAACAAAACCCAGAAGTTCTGATTTGGAATCAGCAATGGTAATAACTTTAACCTTGCCTTTGCCTTTTCCTTCCAGGGAGGAATAATATTCTCCCACGGGTTTATCAACAATAGCGGCAGGGGCATTGCCTACCTGCATTTCTAAAAGAGCTTCGGAACTATTGTCAAACTGTTTAACAGTCATGCCATGGGACTCACCATATTTAGCACCGGTGGTACCAACCATAACAGCTACGTTTTTACCCTTTAAATCAGCAGCACTTTTAACAGGACTGTCTTTGGGAACAACTATAGCTAATTTTGATTCATAGAAAGGAGCAGCAAAGCAAACCTTTTTGGAACGCTCTTTGGTCATGGTCATACCCGTTGCCGCAATGTCAACTTGTTTGGACAAGATAGCAGGAATAATTCCGTTAAAGGGAATGTTTTCCATTTTAGTAGTCATCCCTAGGCGTTTGGCCACTTCTTTAATCATATCAATTTCCATGCCTTCGTAATCTGCATCATTGCCCTTAGTTGATTTGTCTTTGAATTCAAATGGCACATATGTTGCATTGGTAGCAATGCGTAAAACCTTGCTTTCAGCAGCTTTGGCAGGAGTTGCTTTCTTTTCCTCTTTTTTACCGCCGCAGCCGGCTATAACTAAAAGACTCATAGCCATGGTAACCGCAACTAATACTTTTTTCTTTAAACTCATTATAAATTCCCCCAATTCGCTATATATAACGCGAATAATTATACAACTAAACAGCATAAATAGTCAAGGAAAATTAAATTATGATTATAAAATTAACATAATAAAAATATGCTTATAATTTGTTTTATATTACAATTTATTCCATATATTTTACTTTTAATCAATAGACTTTTCCGTTATACTTAAAAAGCCTCTGAGAAAGGAGGTGCTTCTTATGGAAAATCCCTTTTTT
>JALCSJ010000006.1 GCA_022653215.1 Acidaminococcaceae bacterium | reverse complement strand
TGATTACTTTAGCAACAATGGTCTTCCACCAGTTTCCCACGCTAATACCGCGGATGTTGGCCATAATCTGGGGAATACCGCTGGCACCTGCCAGTGGTGCAAATCTCACCAGTTTATCAATTATGGCTGCCATAACAAACAAGGCAAATACCCAGCTTGCTAAATACCACATGCTGGTGTTTTGAAACAAAGCATAGAGTTCCCCTCGTTTTACATCGGCCCACCCTAGGGCAAAACGGTAAAACCCGATTAAGCAGCCTGATGCAATGCCTACTAGAACCCCTTCTCCAGCAAGTTTCAGCTTAAACTGAGGCCAGCTGACTAAATTATCATAAGTTTGCAGCTTCTCTTGTTGATCCATAATTATTTATTAAACAAACCGGTAAAATCAAAAGTAGCAAAATAATCTGCAGGTGTTTCCGCCCGTCTGATCATTTCTACGCTACCATCTTCTTTCAAAAGCAATTCAGCACTGCGGAGTTTTCCGTTGTAATTATAGCCCATGGAGAAACCGTGTGCTCCGGCATCATGAATGAAGAGATAGTCACCGTTTTTAATTTCCGGCAGCATTCTGTCAATAGCAAATTTATCGCTGTTTTCACACAAGCCTCCTGTCACATCATACTTGTGATCACAGGGAGCATTTTCTTTACCCAAAACCGTAATATGGTGATAAGCCCCATAAATAGCAGGCCGCATTAAATTAGCGGCACAGGCATCTACGCCAATATATTCCTTATAAATGTGTTTTGCATGAATAGCTTTAGTAATTAATGCACCATACGGTCCTAAAATAAAGCGGCCCATTTCTGTGAAAATAGCTACGTTTCCCATACCTGCGGGTACAAGAATTTCTTCGTAGACTTTTTTTACACCGGCACCAATTACTTCTATATCATTGGACTGCTGATCCGGTTTGTAAGCTATGCCTACACCACCTGAAAGGTTAATAAATTCTACGGCGACGCCGGTCTTTTCTTTCAGTTCTACTGCTACCTTAAACAATTGTCTGGCTAGTTCCGGATAATATTCGTTCGTAACTGTATTACTGGCTAAGAACGCATGCATGCCAAAATGCTCTACGCCTTTGCTCTTCAAGATTTTAAAGGCTTCTATCAGTTGTGCCTTGGTCATACCATATTTAGCATCCCCGGGATTATCCATAATCTTATTGGAAATAGAAAAATCTCCGCCGGGGTTAAAACGGCAGCTAATAATTTTGGGAATACTGGCAACCTTTTCCAGAAAATCAATATGGGTAATATCGTCCAAATTAATCGTAGCATTAAGTTTTCTGGCCAATTGATAATCCTGAGCAGGAGTAACATTGGAAGAAAACATAATTTCCTTGTCTTTAAAACCACAGGCATGGGACATAAGCAGTTCAGTATAGGAAGAACAATCTACCCCACAGCCCTCTTCTTGCAAAATTTTTAAAATAGCCGGTGTCGGAGTGGCTTTCACCGCAAAATATTCTTTATATCCTTTGTTCCAGGCAAAAGCTTTTAACACTTTGCGCATATTTTCCCTAATACTCTTTTCATCATAAAGATAAAAAGGTGTAGGATATTTTTCAGCAATTTTTTCTACCTGCTCTTTAGTTACAAAAGGTGTTTTTGTCATTAATTTTTTCCTCTTTTCCCTTAATTATGTTACAAAAACATGTTTTTACTATAACTTGCTTGGTATAGCTTTGTCAAGATAAAAAAATCTTGTAAATGCATGTATACAAACAGCCAAGTCCATATAAAACCGGCTGATGAAGCAGATAAAAAGCTAGACTATGCCGTCCTAAACCTGCTAAAAAAGTATTTCCTATCCTTATTTCTGCTCCGCCTAAATACTGCCATAAAAATCTTCCTCCCCAAAAAACAAAAATATGAGGAATAATAGGTACATAATCTGCAGAAAAAATTCCTACGGTAGGCAGACCTAAAACAAAAGTAAGCAAGGAAGAAAATTTCAAAGGAATTCTTCCTATTTCCCACCCGTACATGCCTACATAGCCATGGGGCACTCCTTGGGTAAGAATAAAGCAGACAAGAGAAATAATTGCGCCTATCATAAGCTGTTTACTGCCTGCCGGGATGCTTTTTAATCTTCCCTGGAAAGGACCCATAAGCAGAAATGCTGCCCCCAGAAAGCTAAGAACCCCAAATATGATTAATTCCGCTGGCAGGAAAAACATGGTAATAACTGTAATACCCAGTCCACAAACGCTGAGTTCCAAACCCCTTTGCCATATTTTTTTGCTGTACATTGTTGCAGCTCCGGAAATAAAGACAAAACTTAATACAATGGTTTGCTGCCAGCCATGTACAAAACCGGCAGGAAGGATTTTTCCCAGCCAGCCGAAAATATATATTGCATCATAATAGCCGTGAAAAAAGAGCATGCTTACAAGAGAAAATCCCCTGTAAGCATCCAAGAAAGCATTCCGTTTCATCCTAGTAGCATCCTATCATTGTCCAAGGCATTACCTGCTGCCTTTTCGAATAAGTCTAATAAATCCTTAATGGTTAGTTTTGCTTTTTCGTCAGCATTGACATCTACTACAATACGACCAGCATCCATCATAATCAGTCTGTTCCCAAAACGCAGGGCATCCCTCATATTATGGGTAATCATCAATGTAGTCAGGTTATTTTTTTCTATTACAGTTTTGGTCAGTCCTAAAACTTTTTCCGCTGTTTTTGGATCTAAAGCCGCTGTATGTTCATCCAACAAAAGGAGCTTGGGTCTTTTCAAAGTGGCCATAAGCAGAGTCAGAGCTTGTCTCTGTCCACCTGATAAAAGCCCTACTCTGGCTGTTAAACGGTTTTCCAAACCCAAATCCAGTTCCTGCAATTTTTCTTTAAAAACAGCTCTCTCTTCATCTTTAAGAGCCCAGGCCAGTCCCGGCGTTTTTCCCCGACGGGAAGCAATGGCCAGATTTTCTTCTATCATCATACCGGCAGCAGTACCAAGCATGGGATCTTGAAAAACTCTGCCGATATATTTGGCTCTTTTGTGTTCCGGCATTTTACTGATATCTTTGCCGTCTATTACTATAGAGCCTTTATCAATGGGAAATACCCCTGCTACAGAGTTCAGCAACGTAGATTTTCCTGCTCCGTTACCACCGATAACTGTAATAAAATCACCGGGATCCATATGGAGATTTACATCAAGCAAGGCCTGCTTTTCATTAACAGTATTAGGATTAAAGGTTTTAGACAAATGTTCTATGTTTAGCATCAGCGTGTCACCTTCCTTACTTGAAACTGTGCCTTTATCAAAGGCAGTGACAAAGCAATTGCTACCAATACTGCTGTAAATAGTTTCAAATCATTAGGAGGCATGCCCATTTGCAAAACTACCGCAATAACAATACGATAAACCACACTGCCCAATACCACAGAGACCAGGCTGTTTTTAAAACTTCTTGTACCAAAAAGCACTTCTCCGATAATAACAGAAGCCAGTCCTATAACGATGGTACCAACACCCATGCCTACATCGGCAAAACCATTGCTTTGACCGATAAAGGCACCGGAAACAGCTACCAGCCCATTACTCATTACCAGTCCCAAAATAATCGTTATGTTCGTATCCACGCCTTGTGCCCTGATCATTTGCGGGTTAAACCCGGTGGCACGAATAGCAGCACCAATTTCTGTACCGAAGAACCAATAAATAGCTACGCCAAAAACCACGGTAGCAATAAGACCTACCACAAACACCGACATAGAGTTGCTTAAGCCAAAATTATGCATATAGGTAAAAGCCGTTTTCATATTAAGCAAAGAAACATTTGCCTTACCCATAATACGTAAATTTACGGAATAAAGAGCAATCATAGTCAAAATTCCTGCCAGTAAAGCAGGAATTTTGAGTTTAGTATGTAAAAACCCAGTAATAGCTCCGGCTAAAGCCCCGGCTAGTGCAGCTAAAAGCACCGCAGTAACAGGATTGCCGCCTTTAACCAGGCAGGTAGCAGCCACTGCTGCTCCCAAGGGAAAAGTACCTTCTACAGTTAAATCCGCAATATCTAAAACTCTAAATGTTAAATATACGCCTAAAGCCAGCATTGACCATAATAGTCCCTGAGAAACCGTAGGCAATAACAGATTCATCATGGACATTATTTAGCTTCCTTTGCCTTTTTTAGAATATCTTGAGGAATGGTAATCCCCAGCTTTTTAGCTTTAGCTTCGTTAACAATAACTTGGAAAGTTTTTTGTGCCTGAATAGCCATGTCGGAAGCTTTAGCTTTGCCTGCCAAAATATCTGCGGCCATAACACCGGTCTGATAACCAAGTTTGTAATAATCAATACCTAAAGTAGCTAAACCGCCGCCTTTAACCATACCGCCTTCACCACAGAATACGGGAATTTTGGCTTCATCAGTAACAGAACATAAAGTTGGCATTGCAGAAGCCAATACATTATCAGTAGGAACATAAATAGCCTGTACCTTACCTACCATGCTTTGTACGGCCTGTTGAATATCGTTAACATTGGAAACTGTAGCTTCAATTGTTTTTATGCCTTTTGCTTCTGCAGCTTTTTTAGCCAGGTCAATTTGAATCTGAGAATTTACTTCACTGGAAGTATAGATAAAGCCCAAAGTTTTCACATTAGGCATAATCTTAGTCATTAAATCAATTTGGTCTTTAACAGGATTCATATCTGTAGTACCTGTTACATTAGTTCCCGGCTTAGCATTGTCCTTCACCAGTTTTGCTGCCTTGTAATCAGTGATAGCCGTTCCCACAATAGGAATATCTTTAGTAGCATTGGCCACAGTTTGAGCAGCAGGAGTAGCAATAGCACAAATCAAATCAACTTTGTTGTTCACAAAACGCTGGGCAATGGTCTGCAGATTTGACTGATCAGCCTGGGCATTTTGCTTATCGAATTTAACATTGGTACCCTCTTTGTAACCTTTGGAAGCCAACCCATCCACAAATCCCTTATTAGCCGCATCTAAAGCTCCATGTTCAACCAATTGAACAATACCAACGTTGTAAACTTTCTTGTCTCCTGTTTTAGCTGCAGCCGGCTTTTTTTCTTGGCCGCCGCAGCCAGCTATTATACCCAAAGCAGCCACTAAGGCAACACTTACTCCCAATTTTTTCCAATTTTTCATTTCACTTTTCCCCCCTATTGTTATTGCCTTTAATTCTATCTGATATTTTAATACTAGCCTTTGATAATTTTATCATAGGTTATCTTGGCTTTTTTCATATCAGGATACTCTACCAAAGCTCTTTCCAGGTCTCCTTGCTTCAAAGCGTCAGATACTCTGCAGATACTGTCATACAATTCTCCCAGACTCAAATTACCTGCTACGCCCTTTAAAGCATGGGCACTGCTAAAAGCTGCCTCCACATTTTTTTTGTCCAAGGCTTTTTCCAAATCAGGAAAATTATTATCGTCCACAAAAATTTTCAAACATTCTTTGTAAAGCTCTTTATCTCCCCCGAATCTTTCCAGGGCACTGTTAATATCACAACCCCAAATAGCCAATTCTTTAATAATATCTTTCATATTTAAGACCTCCCTACTTAACACTCAGCAATTAGTGCTGGCAGAAAAAATAAGTTTCTGTAAATAAAATCAATTATTATTAAATTCTAACACACTTAGCCAATAAAAGAAATACCATTATCTTCAATTAAAGCACAGATATTAATTTCCCAGCAAGGCACATACGGATGCCTTCTGAGATAAATTTTATAATGAGGATTCATCTTATGAATTATTTCCGGCAATTCCCACAAATCATTATCATGATGATATGCTGCCACCAGTAATTTAGGTCCTTCTGCGGACAAAATATTTTTGGCACCAAGGAGTGCTTCTTTTTCTGCCCCTTCCACATCAAATTTCAAATAGGTAAAAGGCTGCTCTTTTTTTAAATCATCCAAAGCCAGTACCGGTACAACTACCGTGCCTGCTTCTGCCAGAGAAGACATCCGTCCGCCCCTCTGATAAAAATGTTGCCGGCCACTTTCTGACCATATAGCACTGTTAATCAGGGTCAGCTTGCTAAGCTGCTCCTGTTCTACAAAATCTTTCAATTTAACATAATTCTTTTTGTCCGGCTCCACGGCATAAATATGCTGATAACGTTCTTTGGTCAGTTCCAGAAATTCTGTAATAGTATCCCCTTTATATGCTCCCAGGTCACCATAACATTCCTGTTCCGTAAAGTTAAAAAGTGTTGTTAAATCCTGCCGGCGACTAGTAACCCGTTCTAAATAGCACATTTTTCCGCTGATTTTATAATTCAGCACATCAGCAAAAACCTGCCGGGACAAATCGTCAGCCAGGTTCTCATAGACATCTGTCAGCTGTGCTTCATGTTCCTTTAACCAGGAAAAAGAAACTAAATCGTCCCCGTGAAAAATAGCTACGTGAGGAGCATAGGTTTCCTGCTTTTTAGCCATAGCAAAAAATCTGGTTAAAATTTCCGGCCGTTCACTGGCAAAAGCAATAACAATAACAAATTCTTTGTATTTTGCTTCTATGTCGCTATATTTCTGCACTTTATAACTGCGAAAAGTCTGACCCCGGACAAACTCGTCGCTGGCAAAAACGCCTGCTACGGGAATATCCAAGGCCAGACACTTGTCCAAGATTCTGTCAGCACCGTTGCCCATACCATAGAGAAGGATGGGTTTTGCTGTTTCTTTTAGGTGCTCCCAGACAGTTTTTGTTTCTACAATCCATGACAACATTAGTACTTCCTCATTTTTCTTCAATATGGTCTGCCGTTACGCAGCCTGTATCTACATCCACCACACCGGCGGTAAAAGGCCCCAGAATGCCGGGATTTATCTGGAAATGCAAAGTTCCCGTACTATCCACATAATAATTCTTTGGCATAGCATCCAGTTCGTCAAAGCTTAAATATAAAACATAGTCTCCCCGCTTAACACCGGCAATAAGAAGACCGCTGATGTAGTCTTTAGTCATTTTGCTTTTGTCTTCCGGTCTTATAAGGTCTTTCCATTTCAGCAATTTACCTGTAGTTTTGGCAAAAGTCATACCATCCTTTATAAATAAAGACTGGCTGTCTCCCTGAGCAAAAGTATCAGTAAAATTAATACTGACAATATTGTCATCATCGTAAGTTATGGCATAGTCAATGTCCTTAGACACATAGGCAGTATTTTTATCCTTTTTTGGCTGCTGCCAATTATCCAAAACACCTCTGTAAAGCTGATCCATAACATTCTTGATAGTAGTATTGATTCTGAGAGCAGCATTTTTTTCTTGTGCTGTTTCCCCGGACATTCTTGGATACCTGGCTACAAACACACCCTGCTCGGTATCTTTTTTAATTTCCATGGGAGTTGCCTGCATCTGAGCAAAGCAAGGCACTGCCAAGCTAAATAATAATCCCAAAGTTATCAGTGTGGTCCTCATTTTTCTCTTCCCTTCAGTCCTAAATTAGCTCTATTATAACACATTATCAGGCAATTTTATTGGCATCCTTCGCCCATTGCTGCAAAAATCCTGCCACCTGGCCGGCATAATCGCTAAGACTGGGTGCGGAAAGATTATCAATAGGATAAAGCCTCATGATTTTAATATCCTCATAATAGATATCACTATATTTGTCACTGTCCACTGTAATAAAGTGGCTTTCGTCCACCGGTTTGTGTTTCTTAACCAGATACAGAGCCCCTGCCAGCATTCTGGCTCTGTATCCCGGCTTATCACTGCCCACGGTTTTCAGAAAAGCAAATTGCCAATTTCCGTCTTTTACTGTAGCCGATCCGTCTTTGTTCAAAGTAACCTGAGCAGAAATATGTAAAGGTGCTATTTCCTGCAAAGCTCTTTTCATACGTAGTTCCGGCTGAGGGTGGGAATCGAACAATCCGTAACCTGGATTGCCTTTTTCCTTGGCCAGGTCATTAAGTTTGCACATGGTAACATAAAGTGCATAAGGATTATAGCCGGCTTTAGCAGTAAGTTCTATTCCCTGAGTATCTGCCTGTCCCTCGTCAGCTCTGCTGTAGCCTGCCATAAGTGCTGTAGAGGCCGTTGAGGCTAGAGCAATACCTGCTCCCGGGTCCCCGGCTGCCGCACCGGCAATAATAGTAAGTAGAGACAAAGCCATTTGTTTTTCCACCTGATGCACAGTATGCTTTTTCACAACATGGCCGATTTCATGGCCTAAAACACCTGCCAGTTCGTCATCGCTAGGCATATAATCAACTAAACCCTTAAACACATATATATATCCGCCGGGACAAGCCATAGCGTTAATTTCATCAGAATTAAGAACTTTAAAATAATATTTAATATCCTGTCTGGCACATTGTTTCACTAAGCTCTGACCTATTCGGTCAATTCTTTCCTGAATGTCCTCATCCTGAACTACTCCGTATTGAGCTTCCAACTGCCGGCCAACATCCCTGCCCATATTTATCTCTTCTTGTTTGCCAATCATAGCTGCCTGTACTCTGGGCATAGTTCCTAAGCAACACAACATCAGCAGCAGCACTATTATTTTTTTCATATTTTCACCTTCAGTTTATTATTCACCATTAATTTAAGCTTTTCTGCTTTCCCTTATTATACACGATTTTCTTGCTTTTTTGCATTCCCTTTGCTCCCTTGTCGTGCTATTATAATATAAGAAATTTTAAGAATGGTGGAAAACATAATGCTAAATAATGTATTGTCGCAGATTCTCTATGGTATAAGCGGTTTTCTTTTTGGTATTTTCGCTGTCCGCAACAGTCATAAATTTGTTGCCAAAATCAAAGAAATAAGAATGGCCAAGGGACTGGGTTTAGGTTCTATTCTGGAAGCTTTGCCGGCTCTTTTATTTTTTCTTGTTGCTCTTTTTATATTTCCCATTTTGTTTTATACACGAACACCTATAGGGGGCTTTGTTTATTTAGCCACCTTTATTTTCTATAATATGAAAGGAAGAGCCAGAAAGTGAGATTCCTTCATACTTCAGATTGGCATTTAGGCCGTATTTTTCATGGTATGCATCTGATTACAGATCAGGCAGCCGTATTAGAACAAATTATGGCTATTGCTTTGGAAACTAAGGTCGATGCTATTGTCGTTGCCGGAGATATTTATGACCGTGCCGTGCCGCCTACCGAAGCTGTAAGTCTCTTAGATGCTACCTTGCAAAAGCTTATTTTAAAATATCACATTCCGGTTTTAATGATTGCCGGTAACCATGATAATCCTGACCGTTTAAATTTTGGTCAGGCTCTTTTTGCTGAGAACAAATTATTTATTTATGGTCCCGTCAGCGCTTCAGCTTCCCCGGTAATGCTGGAAGACAAATTCGGTCCTGTTTACTTTGCCCCTTTGACCTACTGCGAACCGTTAACTGCTACCGAATTATCCGGGACCAAACAGACTACCCATGATGCTGCCCTTAAGTGGCAGATTCGGCAATTTCTTGGACAAATTCCCACCCATGCCAGAAAAGTAGCCCTGTCTCATGCTTTTGTCACAGGAGCTAAGGAAACTCCTGACAGTGAGCGTCCTTTAGCTGCGGGAGGTTTTTCTCAAGTAGACATAACAAATTTTGCTCCTTTTAATTACACTGCTTTGGGTCATTTGCATGCCTGTCAAAATTGCAGTTCCACTGTTCGCTACTGTGGATCTTTGCTGAAATATTCTTTTTCTGAAGTCTGCCAAAAGAAGGCAGTCCATATTGTGGACCTTGATGCCGAAGGAAAAATCAGCGTAGAAACCCTGCCTTTAACTGCTCCTCACGAATTGGCAGTGGTTAAAGGTGACTTTGCCCGGTTAATGGCTGAATCCCGTCCTGAACTGGCAGAAAACTATCTGCAGGTAATTCTCACAGATACTGCACCGATTCTGGATGCCAAGAACAAATTGGAAACTGTTTATCCCCATATTCTCCAATTAAGCTATGAGCAATTAGTTGCTCACGGTGATTTGGATTCTATTAGGAAGCCCAGTCCCAGACAATCCACAACGGAAGATTTATTTGCAGAATTTTTCCGGCAAACCACAACCCGTTCTTTGACTGACGAAGAAAAAAATCTGCTGCACCTTGCTCTGGAGCAGTTAGCCAAAGAAAGGAGGCAGTTATAATGAAACCATTAAACCTGACTATGCAGGCTTTCGGTCCCTATGCGGGAACAGAAACCATTGATTTTACTCTTTTGGGGAACAAAACCTTCTTTTTAATCAGCGGTCCTACCGGCAGCGGCAAAACCAGCATTCTTGATGCCATGACTTTTGCCCTCTATGGCAGCGCCAGCGGGGAAATACGCGGAACTAAAACTTTACGCAGTGACTATGCTACTGCTGACCTGGAAACTTCTGTGGCTTTCACCTTCTCCAGTAAAGACCATATTTATGAAATAACCAGGACTCCTGAACAGGAGCTGAAAAAGAAACGGGGAGAAGGAAACAGGACCGTCACGGCCGGTGCCTCTCTTGTAGAAATTCTTCCTGCCGAAAGAAAAATTTTAGCTGCCACAAATAGTGAAGCCACCAAACAAATAGAAAACATTTTAGGTTTTAAAGCTGACCAGTTCCGGCAGCTGGTAGTTTTGCCCCAGGGGGAATTTCGTCGTTTTCTGGTAGCAGATTCCAAAACAAGGAAAGCAATTTTGGAAACCCTTTTCAAAACCCAGCAGTACAGCTCATTAGAAAAATTTTTAGCCGATAAAGCTAAGGACCTGGCTAATGCCTATGCGGAACTCAAAAGCAAATATGCTACTCTATTAGAAAGCGGTCAGATTACTTCTCCTGAAGAGCTGAAAAAACGTCTTACTGCTACAAAAAAGGCATTGAAAGAACAGGAAGTTCTCCTTGCTGCAACCCAGGAAGCTTCTCAGCAGGCTGATGCAGCTCTGCAGCAGGCCCAAAAAACAGCAGAGTCTTTTCATCGTGCTCAAATACTCCGGGAAGAACTTCTCACCCTGCAGGAAGCCGCTTTAGAAATACATGTTAAAGAACAGCGCTTAACACTCATAGATGCCGCTTTAGTTTTAAAGCCACCTTATGAAAATGCCCGTACTGCCGTCCAACAAACCAAACAGGCAGCTGCCTATCTGGCAAAAAGCCAGGCTGCTAAATCTGTAGCTCACGAAGCCTGGCAGCAAGCCAGCAAAGCTATGAGCAACTGTGAAAATACCGAAGAATTAACAGAGCTTATCATGGAAGAGAAAAAGCAAGTAGCACAAATCACCACTGCCTCTCATGAAGTAGAAAGACTGGCTAACAGTCTTAAAGACGGTGAGCCTTGTCCTGTCTGCGGTGCTCTTACCCATCCCCATCCGGCCACTATCAGCAGCCAAGAAAAAGCCAGTTTGGAGAAAAAGATTGCCCAAATGGAAGAAAGCATTAACAAATTAAATATTCTTAGGCGCAATCTTCTGCAAGCTCAAACTGATGAAAGCCGGGAAGATGGCAAAGTAGCTGCCTCCAAGGAAGCTCTCATTACTGCCCAAAAAGAAGAAGTCAAAGCCAAAGCTCTTTTCAAAGAAGCTTTCACTGCTTCGGATTTTTCCGATCAAAGTTCACTTTTATCTGCTTTGCGGGATTGTGTTAACAAACAGCAGCTGCAAAAAGATATTAGTAATTATGAGAAACAAAAAGCTGCCCTGGAAGGGCAGCTAAAAATTACCGAAGAACAAATTAAGGATAAAACTATGCCTGATATGGCACCTTTAGTCAAAACTGCGGCAGAATTAAACACGAAAAAAACTGCTCTTGCTACTGAGTATGGTGCTTTAAAGAACAAATTAACCACTGACGAAACTCTGGAAGCTAAATTAACCTACACAGCCAAGCATTTAGACAAAATGCAACAGGACTATGGTCCCCTGGGAGCTTTGGCAGAAACAGCCAAAGGCAATAATGCCTACAAACTTTCTTTTTCTGCTTTTGTCCTCCAGTCCATTCTGGACCGGGTACTGGAAATGGCTAATCTGCGTCTGGCTAAAATCAGCTTTGGCCGTTATACCCTTTATCGCAGCGAAACCATAGACGATGCCAGGAAAGAACAAGGTCTTGGTCTGGAAATCATGGATGCTTTTACAGGACGCCGCCGTCCCGTGACCACCCTTTCCGGGGGAGAAAGTTTTTATACTTCTCTGGCTTTGGCCCTTGGCCTATCCGATGTTTTGGAAGCTTATGCCGGTGGTCTGCATTTAGATACAATTCTTGTAGATGAAGGTTTCGGCAGTTTGTCCCCTGAAGTTTTAGACAGTGCCATTTCTACTCTTATGGAACTTCAGACAGGAGGACGTCTGGTAGGTATAATTTCTCATGTAGCAGATCTGCAGGAACGAATTCCCACCAGGCTGGAAATCATACCTCAGCAACAAGGCAGTACTACCAAATTTCACGTTCTCTGATTGGCTGGCTACACTTTATTATAATTCTCTGATTCTTTTTCTTACATTCAAAACAAAACCGGGAGTCACTGATACTTCATCCACTCCCCATTTTATGTAATTTTCCAGCATACTTAAATCCGAACCCATTTCTCCGCAAATGCCACAACGAATACCTGCTTCATGGGCACTGTCCACAATCATTTTCAGTAATTTTAAAATAGCCGGGTGATGAGTATCCACCAATTTTTCCATTCTTTCATCCTGTCTGTCCATGGCCATTGTATATTGGACTAAATCATTGGTTCCAATGCTGAAGAAATCAACTTCTTTAGCCAGCTCAGCACTAATTAAAGCAGCAGCAGGAGTTTCCACCATGATACCAAGCTGCACATTGGGATTGTAAGGAATGCGTTTTGTGGCAAGTTCCGTTTTTATTTCGTCTATATATGATCTTGTCCGTCTGATTTCCTCCACAGAAACAATCATAGGCAGCATAATGCCTAAATTTCCATAGGCGGAAGCGCGCAGCAGTGCTCTCAGCTGGGGTTTAAAGATATCCGGCCGGGCCAGGCAAATACGGATAGCCCGCAAACCCAGAGCAGGATTGCTTTCTTCCGGCATTTGGAAATAACTCACCTGTTTATCGGCGCCAATATCCAACGTACGAATAATTACTTTTTTCCCCCGCATTCCGGACAGGACTGCTTTATATGCTTCGAACTGCTCGTCTTCCGTTGGATAGTTGTCTCTTTCCAAATAAAGGAACTCACTGCGAAAAAGTCCAATGCCTTCTGCATCATTATGCAAAGCATGAACCAAATCTCTGGGTGAACTTATATTAGCATAGACCTGAAGGCTTTTGCCTTCTTTGGTAACGCTGGGTTTACCTATAACTTCTTCTAAAGCCGCCTCGACGACTTTATTTTTTTCTATTTTTTCCTTCATCAGACGAATGGTTTTTTCATCAGGATCTATATAGACAGTACCGGTAAAACCATCTACAATAGTATATTTTCCCTGATAGGCATTGATAATTTCTTTACCTACCCCTACCACAGCAGGAATGCCCAAGGTTTTGGCTAAAATAGCTGCATGAGAAGTGAGGCTCCCTTTCGTTGTAACAAAAGCCAGCACTTTGTTTTTGTCCAAATTCATCGTTTCACTGGGTGTTAAATCCTTTGCACCCAAAATAATCTTTCCTTTTAAACCAGTGCCTTCTTCCTCAGCAATAAGCACATTTATGAGCTGCCTGGACACATCTTGAACGTCCGCAGCCCTAGCCTGCATATATGAATCCTCCATACCGGCAAATATATTCTCAAAAGACAAGGCAGTAGCTTTGACAGCTGCTTCTGCCCTATTTTTATTAGTTCTTATAAATTCTTCCACAGAACCGACATAGTCCGGGTCGGTAAGCATAAGCTCCTGGGCTTGGAATATTGCTGCATCTTCTTCCCCTACAACGTTTTTAGCTTTTTCGTAAAGATTTTTAAGATTGTCTTCAGCTTCCCGGAGAGCTTGATGAAAACGTTCTATTTCTGCTTCTACATCTTCTACTTTTTCCTGGCTGATACTATTATCCTTATGATGATATATTTGCAACGAACCTATGGCAATGCTTCCCAAAGCACTTTTTCCTTGCAAAACTAACATTTTTCTCCCCCCTTATTTATAAATTTTTCGTTAAACACTCCGTTAGCCCTTGAATGGCCCTATTCTCGTCTTCTCCTGCAGCAGTAATAGTTACTTTCATACCCTGCTTTACTCCCAAAGTCATTAGACCAAGGATACCCTTCATATTGGCTTTTTTCCCATTTGCTTCTATTTGTACTTCTGACAGATATTTTTTAGCTTCTTGTACCAGTATTGCCGCCGGTCTGGCATGAACTCCTACAGAATCTTTAATTACATAAGAAAAACTTTTCATTTTCCGCTCCTCTGACATATGAACTGTATTGCTTATTATACTACAATTATATAAAAATACGCAAAAAGCAAAATAAAAAACAATACTATTGTCATCCATAGCTACGGTCACACTAAAAAGGCCAGTCACTCTCCCTACGGCATTACGCCGATCTGGTCGAGTATGACTGACCGGTTTTAGTGTGACCTTGCTTTTTAGCAGCACGCATCCTCAAAATAATGCACAAAAAAAGACAGTGACATAATCACTGTCTTGTTTTTAATTGGTGGGCGATGACAGGATCGAACTGCCGACATCCTGCTTGTAAGGCAGGCGCTCTCCCAGCTGAGCTAATCGCCCGATTGTGGTGACCGGTACGGGATTCGAACCCATGATACCGCCGTGAAAGGGCGGTGTCTTAACCACTTGACCAACCGGCCAGAAATTGGGTAGAAACCCGTAAATCTACAATCGTGTACTAAAATATTGTATAAGAATTGTTACACTTTGTCAAGTATATTCTTGAAAAAAATAAAGAGGCGGTAAAAGAATGACTTTTGGTCATTACATTTACAGCCTCTTGTTAGCATAATACCAGTTTCCAGAAGAGTGTTGTCTCTTTTAGGAACTAAACTAAGCAAACATCTTCATAATCTGAGCTGTTACCAGTGCTAAAGGCGTACCAACTGCGTAGCCTATCAAAGCCATAAGAACACCTACAGGTACCAAAGACCCGGAATAAGTGCCGGCCAGAACAGGAGCTGAAGCAGTACCACCGATGTTCGCCAGGGAGGCAACACCGCAGGTAAACATATCCAGCTTCAAAGCCTTGGCAATAGCCAGGAACAGAACGCCGTGGATACCTAGGATAACGAAACCGGCCAAAATCCACAGAGGAGCATCTCTCAGTTCCAAGAGGCTTGCTCTGGAAGCTAATAGGGCGATAACGCTATACAGCATCATATTGCTCAATTCAGGAGCACCTTTGATTCTAGCCAAAGGCGTAACAGCACCGATTAAACCGGCTGCGGTAACAACCAGAACAATCCAGGTAGCTTTATCCAAAGGAATAACACCTTTTAAAGCAGCTTGAATAGCAACACCGGCATTTTGTGCCAGAGCAGAAACAAGCAACCCGCCGCCTAACAGGAAAATCAATGAAGCAAAAGTGATGGGCTCTTTATTGGCAGCATCAGCTTCTTCCAAACGTCTGGAAACTTCATCCAAAGCGCTGGTATCAGCTTTAGTCCAAGCATTGAACTTAGGAGCCAAGCTTACTGCCCACAATAAGAACATTACCCAGATAGAGTAATCGATGGAGTCAACAACCAAAGCATAAGCCATAGCACCTTCATGAACGTCCAAAGCTGACTGCACGGCAATCATATTACCGCTGCCGCCGATCCAGCTGCCGCACAAAGCAGCAAGAGCTTTCCAGGCTTCCGGTTCCATATAGCTATGGAAAATTGCATAGGAAGTAATAAAGCCTATCATAATAGTTAATGTAGCAGAGAAGAAACCTAATAACATTCTAGGTCCTAATTTTAAAACTTTGCGAATATCGCAACGCAGTAAGAACAAGAAAATCATTGCGTATAAAAGATTGTTTTTCAAAGCACCATATGCAGGTTTTGTTGCTTTTAAATCCCACAGCTGAACAGTACACATTAACATGGTAATCAAATAAATCATTACTACAGGCGGCAACACCTTAAAAATCTTAGCCTGAGTTTTCTTTTCCAACATTACCATAAAACCGGCAAAAAAGATTAAAAATGCAATATACGTAAAACCATTGGTAATCATTGCAAAACCTCCTCTATTTAGTTTCTACTGTCTTAATTAGTTACTATGACGCCTGCCTCCTCCCGCAAAGTTTTAACCATCATATGCCAAGCAGACATGCAGATAATCAGTTATCTCCTATGTCCGATATTACTTTTACATTATAGCATATTTGGCACCCACTTGTTAAATGGATGCCAAAATTTTATTGGTTGGCCGCTTGATAAATTGCCAGCATGTCAGCCTCGTGTAAAACCTTGGCGGAGCCTAGGTTATCATGAGTTGTAATGCTGCATTTATGTGCTAATATTTTCAATTGTTCTTCTGTAGGATTAATGCCAAGCTGATGCAAATTAGTCGGCATTTTTATTGATGTGAAAAATGCTTCCATGGCGGCAATGCCTTTAAGAGCAACTTCTTCTGCACTACCTTGGTCTATAATACCCATAACATCTACTGCGAACTTATGGAAACGAGGCAGGCAGTCTTTATATACATATCTGGCCCAGCTTCCCCAGATTGCTGTCAGTCCTGCTCCATGAGCCACATCAAACATACCGCCGATTTCATGTTCCAATCTATGAGAAGCAAAGTCATTATTAGTATTGCCGCAGCCGGTTAGGCCATTATGGGACAAGCTGCCGGTCCAAAGGACCTCTGCCCTGGCATCATAATCTTTAGGATTGTCACGGAGAATCACCGCCTGTTGCATGGTAGTTTGAATTACTCCTTTAGCAAGAGCGTCGGTAATTTCCATCTTGTCTCCATTGGTAAAATATCTTTCCAAGGTATGCATAATAATATCGGAACAGCCGCAGGCCGTCTGGTAATCCGGCAAAGTTTCCGTCAGTTCCGGATTCATTACGGCAAAAACCGGACGGGCCAGGTTCGTATTGCAGGCCCGTTTTAGGCCGCCTTCTTCTTTGGTGATAACGGAAGAATCGCTCATTTCACTGCCGGTCGCAGCAATGGTCAGGACCACACCAATAGGCAAACAGGCTTTGGGCTGACGCTTGAAATCATAAAAATCCCAAACATCTCCTTCGTTAGCAACTCCGTAGCCGATGGCTTTGGCCGTGTCAATAACACTGCCCCCTCCTACAGCTAAAATTAATTGAGCCCCAAACTTCTTTGCTGCGTCAATACCTTCATATACTTTAGACAGATGAGGATTGGGAACTACGCCACCCAGTTCTATAAAAGCAACTTCCGCCTCTGTCAAAACTTCTTTAACCCTGTCTAAAAGACCGCTGCGTACAACACTGCCGCCTCCATAAACAATTAAAACTTTTTGGCAGCCTTGTTCCCTAACTAACTTTCCTGTTTCTTTTTCCGTGTTTTTACCAAATACTACTTTTGTCGGTGTGTAATAAATAAAATTATGAACCATGACTGTACGCTCCTTTGTGCCTGTGATATTTTTCCTATTAAACTGCTTTTTAATTATAGCATAAAATAAAAAGTCCCGCTCACAAGAGCAGGACTAAATTTTTAATTGGTGATCCGCCGGAGGATCGAACTCCGGACACCCTGATTAAGAGTCAGGTGCTCTACCAGCTGAGCTAGCGGACCAAAACTGTGCAGTTTGTTACAAAGATGTTACTGATATATATTACACGATTTTCCCTTATTTGGCAAGTATTATTTTTTTAGCCATCCGTGAGCTGCATCTAAGACCTGCTTCACAGTCAGATCACGCATACAACGCATATCATCGCAATGATGCTTCATGCGTTTGTGACAGCCGTCACAAGGCGGAATAGCCCGTACCACAGTAGCTTTTTTCGTATATGGTCCGTATAAATCCGTATGACTTGGTCCATACATAGCCACAATTGGTACTTTTTGGCTGATTGCTACATGCATGGGACCGCTGTCATTGGTAATAATCAAGGAACAGCGACTCATGGCTGCCGCCAATTGGCCAAGTTTAAATTTTCCCGTTGCAATGACAGGTTTAGTCTTCATGAAAGACGTAGCTTCCTGTACCATAGCAGCATCCATGGTCCCTCCGAAGAAAATCGTTCTATAGCCTTCCCCTGCCAAAGCATCCGCTACCTGGGCAAACCGTTCCGGCGCCCACCTTTTAGTGACAACTGCACTGCCAATATTGAATCCTACCAGCCTCTCTTCTTTTTTTACGTCCTCAGACCGCCAAAATTCCTCTACGAAAGCTTTATCTTCTTCTCCCGGGTAAATCTCCAGGCCATTATTTTTCAGGTTTTTAACGCCGATTTTAGCTAATACATCTAAATACATATCCGCGGCGTGAATTTTTCTGTTTAATTTGATATATGGATTAAAACAAGTCCTAAACAAGAAATGGGATGCCCCTAATTTTATAGGCACCCTGGCAAAAGCATCCAGGAATGAGCATCTTTCATTAGGATGAAGATTAATAAGCACATCAAACTTTCCTTGGGAAATATGCCCGCTCATAGCCAAAATACTGGGTATATTATTGTCTTTACCCTTTTTGTCAATGGTCCAAACCTCATCAACATTAGGATTATGACCCACTACATCAGCCAGTTTCTCATCTACTAAATAAGTAATATGAGCTCCCGGTGCCGCCCGCCTCAGCACATATAAAAAAGGTGTTGTGAGAATTAAATCTCCCAAGTGCATTAAAAACGTTACTATAATGCGCTTTCCTGCTAATTCAATCATATTCTGTCCCTCGTTTTCCCTGCCAAGACCTTGCTTCACTTATGGCTGAGGATTTTATTCTTAAACACTTTATATACCATTTCAGGAGTAACCATAGCCATGCACTGCCAATGGTCGCAATGTTTTTTTAAACAACCGGCACATTCAATAGGACTGGTCAAAACTACTGCATCTTTATCCCCATAAGGTCCTGTCCTGTCAGGTTTAGTCGGCCCGTAAACAGCTACCAAAGGCTTGCCTAGCGCTGCTGCTATATGCAAGGGGCCTGTATCAGCACTAACATAAAAAATACTATCTTTAATAAGGGCACCTAATTGCCGTATATTCGTTTTGCCTATTAAATTGAACAGGCTGCCAACCATATCTGCAGCGGCTTGGCTAACTGCCCCTTGTTTCAGCATAGTCTCAATTGCCGTGCCTTTAGGTCCGTCCCCCGGTGCGCCGGCTAAGACCACATTATAGCCGTCCCTTATGAACATTTGACCTAACCGGGCAAAATGTCCTGTAGGCCACTGCTTGGTTTCCCACCTGGCTCCCGGTGCCATGACTATATAAGGTTTCACCATATCAGGCAGCATAGCAGCTACCTGGGTCTCTTCCTTGGTCAAATTAGGCAAGGGATACTCTATCTTAGAACAATCTGCACCTAAATAACGAGCCACGTCCAAATAACGCTCTATCACGTGGTCATGAGCATGGCTCCCTGTAATAGGTCTGCTAATAAGACTGCTGCCTTCCCGCATCTGACAATAGCCTATTTTATTCTTACAGCCGGTTAGGTAGGCCAGTGCCCCGCTTTTAAACAAGCCCTGCAAATCAATAACCAAATCAAATTTTTTGCTATGGAGTTCCCGGCGCATTTTCTTAGCATATGCGGCCTTTTCTCCCCAACTCATCTTTTTAAATGCCGCTTTATCAAAATAAAGCACCTCATCAATAAGAGGTGCTTCCGGTACAAAAGCAGAAAATTGAGGATGCACCAGCCAGGAAATCCTTGCCCGGGGAAATCTGCGGCGTAAAGCCGCTGCAAAAGGCAGAGCGTGGATAATGTCTCCCAGTGAGCTCATTTTTATAATCAGTATGTTATTATATTCCACGTTCTTCACCACCTTATGCTATTTCACTATGGTTTGCACAAATTCCCATAAATTGCCGCCCTTAAATAAATATCCAGGCAAACCTGCTGCTTTGGCCGCTTCCATATCCTTGGGCATATCTCCAACCATAAAACTGCCGGTTTTATCCAAATCATATTCTTTGAAAGCTTGAAGGATCATACCCGGTGCAGGTTTGCGGCAATTGCACTTAACCGTCAGCTCCGGGATTATACCTTTGGTGGGATGATGGGGACAATAGTAAAATTTAGTAATTTCGCCACCGGCCTTTTGGAATTCTTCCTGCATGTAAGAATGAAGCTTATGAACATCCTCCGGAGTATAAAAACCTCTGGCAATGCCGCTTTGGTTCGTGACCACGAAAATCTTATAACCCAGCCTCGTTAAATTGGCTATAGTTTCCTTGGCTCCCGGCATCCATTCCAGGTCTTCTACTCTATATGTATAACCTTTGTCTACATCCAGTACTCCGTCCCTGTCAAAAAACGCCCCTTTAGTTCCCACGAATATTTTCTCCTTTGAAACACCTAGCTATTTTTATTTTAAATCTTTCGTATAATAACCACCGGTTTTATCCAGTACAGCGCAATATTCCTTTACGGCCGTGCTGAAATCCGTAAAGCCTCCGTCATAACCGGCTGCCATCAATTTAGTAGTATCAGCCTGGGTATAGCTTTGATATTTGCCTTTTAATACTTCCGGGAAAGGAATATACACTAATTCCCCTTTGCCGAAATATTCCAAAACAGCGTGAGCCATGTCATTAAATTGGTGAGCACGACCTGTACCACAGTTGAAAATTCCTTTTAATTCAGGATGTTTCCAGAAGTAGAACAGCACTTTAACAACGTCTTTAACATAAATAAAGTCCCTGGTCTGTTCCCCCGGTCCGTAATCACCATAGCCCTCAAACAGTTTAACTTTACCTTCTTTTTTCCATTGGTTAAACATTTGCATAACCATGGAAGCCATTTTTCCCTTATGATTTTCCTGTGGCCCAAAGACATTAAAATATCTGAAACCGGCAATCTGGCTCTCTGCCTTATCAAAATACCGACGTGCGTAATTATCGAAGAATAATTTGGAAAAAGCGTATACATTTAAAGCTTCTTCGCATTCAGGATGCTCTTTAAAACCATGCGTTCCGCTGCCATAGGTAGAAGCAGATGAGGCATAGAGGAATTGAATTTTACGTTTCAGAGCAAAGTGCATCAAGGTTTTAGTATAGTGAAAATTATTATCCATCATGTACTTGCCGTTATATTCCATCGTATCAGAACAAGCCCCTTCATGGAAAATTACATCAATGGGGGTATTATCGAACCTGCCTGCTTCCAAAGCCTGGAAAAACTCGTTTTTATCCATGTAATCCAGAGCCTGGAGTCCCTGAATATTCTTAAACTTTACCATATTGGTCAGATTATCTACAATGAGAATATCCGTACGGCCTTGCTCATTGAGACCTTTTACAATATTACTGCCGATAAAACCGGCACCACCTGTAACGATTATCATAACTTGCCCTCCTTAACCAGTTTAACGATTTTTTCTACAAGACCAGTAGTGGAATAGCCTTCTTCAAAAGGAAGTATCTTTACTTCTCCGGCATATTCCCTGCCTGCTACTTCTTCTATTTTATAGTCGCCGCCCTTCACAAGTACATCCGGTCTGATGCCTTTAATGAGTTGGGTGGGTGTTGCTTCGGTAAAAAGCACCACTGCATCTACACAACCTAAAGAAGCCAGTACCCTAGCCCGGTCATTTTCATGAACCAAGGGTCTGGTTGCACCTTTTAATTTACGCACGGAACTGTCTGAATTAAGACCCACAATTAAATGTCGTCCTAATTTTGCCGCCTGTTCCAGATATGTCACATGCCCTACATGAAGAATGTCAAAACAGCCGTTGGTAAAAACTATTTTTTCCCCTGCTGCCCGCCAGGTTTTAGCCAAGCTGACAATTTCTTTCCTGGACATGGGTCTGTACCCTGTACCGTTTATTCTTGACTCAGCCAAAACATTCTGCAACAGTTCTTCTCTATGAACAGGATAAGTACCAACCTTGGAAACTACAATACCTGCAGCCTTATTAGAGATATCCAGAGCCTGAGCCAAAGGCATTTGTGCTGCCACTGCCGCCAAAAGCACCGCAGCCACCGTATCTCCGGCCCCGGAAACATCAAACACTTCCTGAGCGGTAGCAGATTGATTAATTACCGTATCTTTATTCACAAGGGTTACGCCTTTTTCCGATCTGGTAACCACTACATTTTTAATTTTAAATTTATCTCTGGCCAGTGCAGCTGCCTGTTGAACAGAGGAGTCTTCATTGCTTATGGCTTTGCCTACTGCCTCTCCCATTTCTTTAACGTTGGGAGTAATAAAATCACAGCCTGTATATTTTGTCCAGTCACTGCCCTTAGGATCAACCAAAATCGGCACTTTATGCTTATGAGCCAGCTCAATAACTTGCTGGCAAAAACTTTGGGAACATACGCCTTTGGCGTAATCAGAAAGGACAATACCATCTAACCCGCTCTTTAACATTTTTTGGAGCCAGGCAAGCAGTTTTTCCCCTTCTTGGTTCAGCAAATCCCCAACTTCTTCAAAGTCCAAGCGAACCATCTGCTGCCTTGCCCCGATAATACGGAGCTTGGTAATAGTACTACGCTTGGGGCTTGGTACCAAGCCGCTGTAATTAATACCTGCTTCTTTTAATTTGCCTTCCAGCAATTTTCTGTTGTCATCCCGGCCGGTTACACCGCCCATATAAACTTTGCAGCCTAAATGGGCCAGGTTGGCCGCCACATTTCCTGCCCCACCTAAAACAGAGGTAATCCGTTTAACATGATTAACCGGTACAGGTGCTTCCGGCGAAATTCTTTTCACTTCTCCGTAAAAATACCTGTCCAGCATCACATCACCGATAACAGCGATTTTTAATTGCTGAACTTTAACAGTCAAAAATTCTACTCCTAAAGAATTACCCATTATTCCTCCAAAATTTCGCACATAATATGTCCTATAACTTCATGGATTTCTTGCGCTCTGGCTGTGGTTTTCGTTGGAATAGCCAGCAGCACATCGCAAAGGTCAGCCATTTTGCCGCCTCCCTGGGCCGTGAAACCCACTACTTTCATGCCCCGTTCTTTAGCTGCGTCAATAGCCTCCAAAACATTAGCACTATTGCCGCTGGTAGAAAGCGCCACCAAAACATCGCCTTCACATCCTAAGGCTTCTACCTGACGGGCAAAGATTCTGTCATAGCCATAATCATTGCCAATGGCAGTTAAAATCGAAGTATCCGTAGTCAGAGCTATAGCCGGCATACCGGCCCGTTCTTTTTGAAACCTTCCCACGATTTCCGCTGCCCAGTGCTGAGAGTCAGCTGCACTGCCGCCGTTGCCGCACAGGAGAATTTTGTGCCCTGCTGCTATGGCTACTTTCCAAATCGCGGCCCCATTAGCAATATTTTTCAGCATTTTTTTGCTGCCTAAAACTTTATGAACCAGTTTTTCGTGCTCTAATAATCTTGTCGTAATTATATCCATAATGACCACCTAATTAAATCATAGTATGCTGCCTATTACCATCTAAACAAATCATAATATATGGTGTAATCTTTCTCGCCGTTGTACCGTTTATCTCTGTATTCCAGCATAAACCGCCAGCAGCAGAAGCTATGAGTGTAACGCCATACATATTCATAAACATTGCGCTGACCTTGATCGTAACGCATCATCCAGCTTAGACTATTATTGGCATCAAAGTTCCTTGCAATACCAAGCTGCAGTTCTCTGTCCATATCCGGGTTAGCATAGGCGAAAACAGAATTTGTTGTTTTCTGCCAATAATAACCCAGCCAGCTGCTCCAGCCGCCCACAAAGCTCTGGCGCAGTGTTCCACTATAAAGCATGGTTTTGTCAGTATATTCGTTAATACTTTCTTTTGTCCACTTATGACCAACCCCCAGGTCCAAAGTCAGAGGACGTTTTCCCTGAGTCAGTTTAATAGTATCATGAGTAACAAAAACGCCATACTCTGTATGCCAGCTTATTACCCCACTATCGCTCCACAAACCATGGCTTATATACGCACTATAGTTTAAAGGCCATTTTTTATTGAATTTATGACTCTTATAGCCAATAGTAATATCTCTTTCTTTTTTAATCCAATCGTCATTATCATCTTCGTCATAGCCGTTTTGCAGCTTTACATAGAAATTTCTTTCATCATGGCGCTCAGAATACATAGGCCGCCAGCCTATTTTACTATAGTATTTCAAATCAGCATAAGCCGTGTCCTTATCCCCTAGAGGGAACTTCCAATTATAAGCTAGTTCCACACCGTGTTTTTTGGAGTACCCAATATGCGGGATCAGGCTGTTTTGATCATCCTTGTTATCAAGCTTATTAACCCATCTGTCTCTGGAGTAAATATGTTTGCCCTTGATGTAAACTTTGACCCCAAAGGCAATAATTTTATCGTTAGGATACATTACCACTTTATTGGCCCTAACTTCTACACAGTGACTATGCTTAACTGCCGGGCAGCGAGTAGTCATGCCACCTGCGGTCAGTTCCATCCTATCAGGATAAATAACCGCTTCTTTGGCCTCATAATAATCCTTTTCATTAGTGCCTTTCATTTCTTTCACCAAGCCATCTTTGGAAGTGAAATTATAATGGGCCCATTTACTGTCGGTTACACTTTTCCCGTCTACCATGCGACCGCCCTTATTTAGATACAAATCTCCTGATTTCATATTTCCTTCAGCCAGGGTTGTATAGAGCTTTTGAGTTCCCTGATAAATACGAACCTTGCCTGTTGCCCTAAAATCCCCTGTATCCGAATGATAGACAACATTATCCCCATAAACAATAACCGGCAGTCCGGATTGACCGATTGTACCTGTCGTTGTATCTTCTTGAGTTTTATTTTTTTTCTTTAATTTGGACTTAGATTTTTTCTTTTCATCCATAGCCCGCAATGCCGCTTCCTGTTTACCGCTAACTTGGTTCTGGAGGCGGGAAGAATTCTCATCTTCCGTGCCGGTACTGGCCACGACATTAGTATTGCTCTCAAAACTATTGGGACCGTATTTGCCGCTGAGCTTGCCGCCGGCATAACCGTCAGCTGCGTAGGCAAGAGCTGGTGCCAATAATTGTGCCGTTATCATTAAGGCTATTGCCCTATTTTTCATGAGCGTTCTCCTATCGCATAAAATATCTATTATATTATAGCACAAAAAAGCCCCTCATTCCGTAAAATGAGGGGTTTTTCCTTAAACTTTCTTATTGGGTTTTAATCTATCTCTTTTTACTTTTCGTCATCAGTACCATGTTCTGCATTTACTGTTGTAGTTGTGTTATCTTCATTTACTGTTGTAACAGCATTATTTGCTTTGGCTGCTTTAGTGGTTTTATTGTTTTTGACCACAGTAGTTGTATTGCTTTGGTTTACAGCTGCCGGGGCAATTACATTTTCCTTAGGAACCACAACTCCGCCACCTGATTGAATAATACCATTTACTTCAGTATCTTTTGTTACTTGCACGAAAGTATTGGTTCCGGCCGGAATCGTAACAGACTGACCTTTCACAAAAGCCCCGCCTACTACGCCGATAGGCCCAAAGATAATCATGCCACCAATAGAAGCTCCGGCTGCACCGGCTACGGTCTTAGCTTCTTGCTTAGCTAATTCACCAACATACACAGGGACTTTAGTTCCGTCTATAGCAATTACATGCGAAAAGTCTAAATCAATACGGGCATCCCGTCCAAAGCTTCTGGCAGGCACAATCTTTTTAATAGTACCATAGCCTTTGGCCCCTTTAGGCAATACCAAAGTTTCACCTACATAAACATTATCATCCACCACAAAGTCAATTTGTTCACCCATTTGATTGGCTTTGCTGCTAATGTCACTCATAAATTTCACTTTAAGCAAAGAATCCTTCGGCAAAACTACTTTATTGCCGATAATACTGCCGGATGCAAAAGCAGTTGAGGTGAGAGAATTGATGCGTCCTAACAAAGAACCTGTAGTATTTGGTGCTCCGTTCATAATCTGCTCCAACGTTTCAATACGGGTTTTAGCAGGTTCCGTAGACATTCTGTCTGCAAACTGCCACTCTACGGCATTCAGCTTCGTAGCAATAGATAAGCTTCCGTCGCTGGGCACACCTTTTATAGCATTATAAACATTATCCACTCTGCTCATTACCGCACCGGATGTTTGTTGACCCAGAACATCTTTTTCCAGGTTATCCAGTCTGCTGACCAAAGCACCTGCCTGCTCTGTGCCATACATAAATTTCTCTACACTCTGCAGCTTGTCCGCAACAGTCTGAGAACCGCTCTCTTCCGCAAAAGCAGTTGCTCCCATAGCTAAACATAAAACACAACTTAACATAAGGCTTACTATTTTCTTCAAGCAAAACACCTCCATCAAAAATTCTGTCTTCTTATTTTACCATAAAACGGCCCTTATGGGAAAACTTTTTAGCAATCCTCACTATCCCGGAGTAACAATTTACTTTAAATATTGTCCCAAAGTTTCTTCCATGGTTGCCGTAATCTGGTCCATAAGCTCATACCGGCGCCTGTGATTGGCACGTTTAGACGGTTTCATTTCGGACATATCCTTGCGAACTTCTTCAATGGGAATCTCATAAAACCTAGGGTCAGGAGACGGAAAGCCTCCGCATTCTTCCCAAAAATCCCCAAAATTGGTTTTTAGTTTACGGTTAATACGCACATGATTCATGGCATAATAACCTTCGTTAGTAACTGCATAAATCCGCTGACATCCTAAAAGCTTGGCTACATTACGTATACCATAAAATATTAAATTTTTTGTTCTATAACCAAAGAACTGCTTGGTCATAGCTTTAACCACATCATTGCCTAAACCTGTGCCCTGCAAAGCACCTATCCACAAAGCAGGTTTCTTATCTTCTAAAGAAGGTCCCAGCCAAAACATAATTTGGTAAAAATCTATTTCTCCCCACAGGAGTGTCAAAGACAGACAGCCTTCTTTGCGCTGGCCACCGTGAAACCACAAAGCCATAGTTAAAGGCTTGTCCTGGAACTCGCTTTGCCAGAGAGGAACCTGTTCATGTTTGGCATAAATCCGCAACAACAGTTCTTCTTGGCAGGTTTTTTCCATAAACATTATGTGCTTTTTGACAATATTGATCCTCTCCGGCCAAGTAGCTTCCTTGTAAAAAAATCCTCTGGTAGTCTGCTCAAGCAAAGACGGTGTTTCAGCCAATATCTGTTTGCGCAAAGGTGACGCAGCAAAGAATCTCTGCAAATCACTAATTTCTTTTTTGTGCAGACAGCATCTGCCCAAAAAGACCAAATATCGTTTCATTTCCTTGGGAATATTGGTCTTATATAAACTTTTGCCGATTATTTTCAGTTGTCCATAGTCTAACATAATACAATCTCACCTATATTCGTTTTTAAGAAAAAAGGCGGTCACCAAAGACCGCCTCACTATTTTGAGCAATTATTTTTTATCTTAAACTTCTCTCAGCAAATTTCTGAAATAACGTGCCAGTTCGTTATGGGCCCAGTCATATCTAGGGCTCAAAGCGCCGGTTTCAAAAGTTGCATTATCTACCCAATGATCAATTTTGAATTTCCCGGTAATTTTGTTATAAACAGCAAACTTGCCACGGAAATCACAAACTGTTGTAGGGCTATTAGATGTCTGAGCTTCTTCTTTCCAATCAAATTTATCAATACTCATGGCAAGGGCAATCTCAGAACCGGTTGCATCACATACTGCTGACAGACCTTCTTTGGTAAACAGTTTATCCTGCTGAGCCAATGCCGCCTTTTTTACTGCATCAGAATCTGCCCTATCATACTGGGGATATTTAAAAATTTTGTTAACTGCTTCACTATAAACAATGGGTTTTAGACCTTGGGGATCTTCTACTTCAGTATTCATAACCAATGGTACTACTGCCATTTTTGCTGCTTCTGCAGAATGAGCTGCGGGCAGGGCAAAAGCCATACCTAAAACAGCAACTGCCAAACATCTAAAAAACTTTTTCATAAAATATAACCTCCTAAGTAATTATACCTAATCTTATCACAAAACAAGGAAAATTGGAACGCAGGAACCTAGTTATTATTGTGAAATTTCCTGGCAATAATCGCTGGCCACCCAGCCGGTTTTACCGTTAGCACGTCTAACTTTGGTCCAGTTCATTTGACTGCCGCTGGCTGCATCCAAAATAACCACTTCTTCACCTTTTTCAAAATAGTCCAGAATATCACCGTTAGTGCTGGGGTCGCTGCGCATACGAACTTCTGTGCCTGTAATACGGCCCTTCTTTTCACTGGTAACAGTAGTAATAGGCACCTTAGTACCTTCAGGAATGCTGCAATAATCTGCTGATACCCAACCTGTGGAACCGTCACTGCGGGTAACCTGATACCATTTCATGCCGGCCTGAACATCGCTCTTTAATACTTTAACGGTTTCTCCTTTTTCGAAGTAACCCATAATTTCTGTATCCAGTCCTGCCCCGCTGCGCATTCTCACATCAGTACCGGTAATAGTTCCCTTATCGCCTGTGCCTGTGTAAGTTGGAGGCGGCGTTACCGGTGCTTTTTCAATAACAGGGTCAGCAGCGGAAAGGTTAACTTCAATCTCTCCTTCGCTCTTGTCCAGAATGGCTCCTGCATGATAAATACCGATAACATTGCTGTCTGTGTCTACATAGTAGGTATCCGGAGCCGTTTTAACCTTGGCCACATCAACATCGTAAAGATATTTCAAGCCATCTGCTGATCTGCTGAGCAGCTCCGAAGAATTGTAATAATAGCTAAGAGGTCTCACATCTCCTGTTGCTCTGTCAAAGGACACCCCCGAAGTTTCTTCCACTCCCTGTTTAGGAGTCATAACAATAGTAAAGCTTATTAATTCATTGTCGCATTTATGCACGTCATAGTGAACTTTGCCTCCTCCTAAAGAAGAAGCCTCGGTAACATAATTATTCACTACTCTGTTCAATTCCGTATTAATTTTCGTGTTAACTGCACCATTGCCTGATACCACTTTAGGACACTCAACAGCAACTTTTTTCTCAGTTCTTGTAATAGTTGTTACCTCATTATTACCTGCTGCCCAGGCCACAGTTCCGTAGCTGAGCATGAGACAACTTAATAAAACAGTAGCTAGCTTTTTTAACATTTTTTTCGTTCCTTTCTTCTCCTCGCTTTAAAGCCAAGAGCATTGTTAACATATACTAGTTTACTTTATCCCGCTTGCCTCGTCAAGTTGCCAAATGCCTAAAATTTCCTTGGCAGAGAGAATTCTGTAAACGCTTTCGTCTATCCGTTGCTGAGAAATATCGCCATTTTTCACAGCTGCCAGAACGCTTTGGTAAATAGCCGGTGTCATGGGCGGATTGCATGATAAGAGCATATCTGCCCCTGCATCAATAGCCAAGACTCCCATTTCCTCCGGAGCATAAACATTGGCCAGCCCTCCCATTGCCATATCATCGGTAATAATTATACCTTTATATTGCCATTCTTTACGTAAAACATTGGTCATAAAGACCCGGGAAACACTGGCAGGAACCTTTTCATAGGCCGGATAAACTAAATGGGAAACCATAACCATAAAATTTTCATGGGGCATTTTGTTAATTACCGTTAAAAACGGTATCTGGTCCGTAGCTGCCAGATCCTTTTGGGATGCAGTTATTTCGGAAGTATCATTATGAGGGTCAACAGCTGCACGCCCAATGCCGGGGAAATGTTTCAAAGCACACATAACATTATTTTCCTTATAGCCTTCTACAGCCGCCAGAACAAAGGGTGTAACTGTTTGAGCCGTAGTTCCGTAAGACCGTTGATTGGTAAAGCCTAAATCAGCTACAGGAGCAAAATTAGTATTAAAGCCATGTTGTTTAATACCAATTGCGGTTTTTACCGCCCATTCTTTAGCTGTGGCCGGCTGACCTGTTGCCCCTATAGATGCTTCGCTGGGAGCATCGGGCAATGTGTCTCCCATTCGTACGACCTGTCCGCCTTCCTGGTCTACTGCAATAAAAAGAGGTATATGCTGACCGGTTTCCTTAGCTGCCCCCTGAAGCTGCCCATTAAATGCTGCTATTTGCTTGCCGGAGATCATATTCCTGTCAAACTGAATAATGCCTCCTACATGATACTCTTTAACCATAGTTTGAGCTGTTTCGTCATAAT
>JALCSJ010000005.1 GCA_022653215.1 Acidaminococcaceae bacterium | reverse complement strand
AAACTATTTTTAAGAAACAAAAAGACCCTACTAGCGATTTTGAACTAATAGGGCATTATTTCTTTTTTATATCTTCACATCAATCTCCATCCCAGATTTAAACTCGACCGCGTATTTATCCTCATAAACCGTTATCTTCTCCACCATTCTTCTGACCAAATTTTCATCGTATTCTTCTATCTGCTCGGTCTGTCCCGCAAGGAACTGCTGCATTTCAGCAATTCGCTGTTTCAAACCTTCTCGTTCTGCATTCTCCGCCATAGCATTCTGCTTTTGTTCTCGCAAAAGGTCTATCTCATCAGCAAGGTCTTCATAATCCTGTCTGGCATTTGCTCGTTTTAGAAGCTCCTGCTGCAGTTCTTCCAGCTTGGCATCAAGGCTTTCCATCGAAGTCTCATCTTCCAAAGCAAGCACCATCGCTATATTTTTTTCCAAGGCAGTAAGCATTTCATCCTTGCCACCAAGCGCCGTGTTGATTGCCTTTACCACAGCGTTCTGCAATTCTTCTTCCTGCACAGTTGGTGCATCGCAGCAGTCAGGGCCATGCTCCACACGGTTTACGCATCGCCATACCGTGGAATGTTTCCCGCGGTTGTTCCAAGCAATCCTTCGATAAATATCTCCACATTTCGAACAATACACAATACTGGAAAGTGCGTATTTGCTACTGTAAACTCGTTTCTTCCGATTCGCTCCACTGTGAAGGTTAGCTCGTCTGAGCATCTCTTCCTGCACCTGCATATAGAGGTCACGGGGAATAATCGGTTCATGGCTGTTCTCCACATAATACTGCGGAACGATGCCGTTATTCTTCACTCTCTTTTTGGTAAGAACGTCCACGGTATATGTCTTCTGTAAAAGGGCATCACCAATATATTTTTCGTTTTTCAGGATTTTCTTGACCGATTCGGGACGCCACCTTACCTTTCCGGCAGCCGTTAAAATCCCATCATCCATCAAGCCATCTCCGATTTGCTTTAGGCTTGCGCCCTGTAGGTATTCACGGTAAATTCGTTTGACGATTTCTGCCTCGGCAGGCTCTATGATGAGGTGTCCATCTTCGTCTTTGGTGTATCCCATAAAACGATTATGATTGACCTGCACCTCACCATTCTGAAATCGGAACTGCAATCCCATCTTTACATTCTTGCTTAAGGATTCTGATTCTTGCTGTGCAAGGCTGGCCATGATGGTCAGCAGAACCTCGCCCTTGGAATCCATTGTATTGATGTTTTCCTTTTCAAAAAACACGGGGATGTTCTTTTCCTTCAGCTGTCTTATGTAGCGAAGGCAGTCCAAGGTATTACGGGCAAATCGGCTGATGGACTTGGTAATAATCATATCAATATGGCCTTCCATACACTCGGAAATCATGCGGTTAAACTCCTCACGCTTTTTGGTATTGGTGCCTGAGATACCATCATCTGCGAATATTCCGGCAAATTCCCATTCCTCATTTTTCTGTATAAAATTAGAGTAATGTTCCACCTGTGTATCATAACTGGTAGCCTGCTCATCGCTGTCGGTACTGACACGGCAGTACGCTGCGACTCTGAGCTTCGGCTTTACTTCTTTATTTACTGTGTTTCCCACACGTCTTCGTGCCGGGATAACTGTGATACTCTTATTCAACTATCGCCACCTCACTTTCAATTAAGCTGTAGGCATATTCTGCCTGTTCAAATGGATCTGCAAATTTTCTCTCAACAAACGGCATGGTAAACATTGTATCTGCCATTGGTTTTGGTGCATCCTGCAGTTCTCTGACCCTGCCCAAAGAGGATGCCCTCGACATTCTAATTTCTTCTGCCTTGTCAAAACGCTCTCTGTCGATGACGGCAGGATAATATTCATCTCCAAGGTAATGCGTGTTTCGCAGCATTCTGCCTGCACTGCCATGATAAATCTCAAAGCCTGCATTCTCCGCCGCAGGCTTTAATCCAAGTCCTGCAATGTAGCCGTCAAACAGCTTTCTGACTGCTTCCGCCTGTTTTTCATCGACTTCTGCTTTTCCATTCACAATTTTGTATCCGTAGGGTATATGTGCCATTATCCCACCAACCTTTCCTTTAATTTCAGTCCACACTTCAGTTCAAAGACGATTTTTTCTCTTGAAAGCACGATAATCCCTTCTACATAGGAAAGGAATATCTCATCCGAATATTCCGTCAGCATCTCACTGCCGGATGCAAATTTTATAAGTGTCTCCAAGGCTTCAATCTTTGTCCTGTCACCGCTGACGGAATTTATCATTTGTTTCTTTTCTTCCTGCAAATGCTTTTCTTCCAAAATCAAAGCATTGTTTTCCTTGCTAAAAAGTGCTGGCTCTAATAGTCCGCCTGCCATAAGGCTCGTCAGCACCTGCCTTTTCTCCATATTCTTTTCCAGTTTAGTTTCATATTCCTGTATCTGTAGAAGCCTATCCTTATCATCAAATCCCTGCAGGCTGTGAAGCAGTGGCTTTAATATCATCTGATGGGCAAATATCAGTTTATTCATCATAGTAAGGAACGCCGTCTTTATGCCATCATCCGTAATGTACTTCATGGAACAGGAGTTCCTGTCCTCGATATGATGGGTGCAGCACCAAGCAATGTAACTTCCGCTGGGCTTATAGTGGATTCTTCTTTTAAAGACTCCGCCGCACTCTCCGCACTTGATTCTGCCTGAGAAGCCATAACGATTCTGATAGCGTTCGGTTCGCTCTCCATTGCCTTTTTCCTTGCCACGCTGATTCAGGACCTCATTTGCCTTTTCAAAAATTTCGTGGCTTACAATCGGCTCATGATGATTTTCACACAGATATTTATTTAACTCGCCATCATTGGTGTGGCGGCTAAACTGACTGTCGGTGTAGGTCTTTTGAAAAATAACATCTCCCGTAAACTTCTCATTGCGAATAATCGCATTGATGGCTCCGGGAGTCCATTTTCCGCCTTTCTTGCTTCTCACACCGCTGTCATTCAGTTCCTTTGCAACGGCATGGGTACTTTTCCCGGCAAGCGTATCTTCAAATATCTTTTTGACAACCTCTGCCTGCTCCGGCACAACAATCATTTCTCCGCCGGCATTTTCATAACCATAAGGCGGATAGGAAATAATGTAGGTGCCATTCTGAAAGCGTTTTTGTATTGACCATTTATTGTTTTCAGAAATGGACACCGACTCGCTTTCCGCAAGACTGCTTAATATGGAAAGCATCAATTCACTTTCCATCGTATCCGTGTTAATATTTTCTTTCTCGAAAATCACGGTCACATTTAGCGCCATCAGCTTTCTTACCAGTTCCAAACAGTCTGTTGTATTTCTGCTGAATCGGCTGATGGACTTTGTAATGACCAAGTCCACAAGACCTTTTTCGCAGGAATCAATCAGGGAATTCAGACCGTCACGACACTCCTTTTTGGTGCCAGTAATACCTTCATCAAAAAATACTCCTGCGTACTCCCACTCGCTATTGGATTTGATATAATCCTCATAATGTGCTTTCTGCGTATCAAGGCTGATAAGCTGTTCATCGCTTGCCGTGGACACTCTGCAATAGGCAGCAACACGGGTTTTCGTCTTAACCGATAAGGCATTATTTTCTTCAATTTTTGTTATCCTTTTCATCAACTCACCTCGCTTTCGGTATGGACATATTCCCGTACTAATCGATATATATCAAGTCTTTTATGGCATAATTTCAGCTAAATATGGAGAGAAAGCTTGGCGGTTTCTTTCGCTGATTTTGTTGAATTCATCCACAGAAATCAGGTCCTTATCAAGCAATGCTTTTGTCATTTTCTGTGCCATACAATATTTATAATCACCGCACAGCTGTTCCTCCGTCATGCGTGATTTCATAAGGACAGGTAAACTGTCCGGCTCTGTAATTTTCGTTACTGTTTTATTCTCATCATTCATTAGAAAAGCACCTCCTACCTTATAGCCTTGGCAGGAGGTGCAATCTGACGGTTTCCTAATCTTTTTTATAGAAGCTGCATTCGTATCCATCCGCACGGAGAAGAAGCCCGGAAATCCAATGCGGAGTCCTGCCCATCTGTTCACACACAGCATAAAGGGAAACTCCCATGCTGCACTCGATAATCAGTTCATCATGAACATGACCGCAAACAAAAAAGTGCGACAGCGTTCGCATGGAATGAGCCAAAATATCCCTGCTGATTGCCTGCACGATATTTTCCACGAACTTGGGACCGTAGCTTTCGATGCGTTCCCATTTCTTTGTGCCGCCCATACCTTCATAGGTCACAGCCTCACCGCCGAAACGGTTCTCTCCCATGCGCGGTTTCACATAGGAAAGCCGTCTGCCGCTTGGCAGCTGAATGAACAGCATACCGCTCTGATAGAAAAAGCGGATGCCGTGTGTTTCTGTGGTTACTCTGTTCTTGACCGTATCCTTTACACAGCGGTCAACATCCCACCAGAAACGCACGATATTAGGATTGGCAGCTCTCCACGAATCTACAAGCGGCTGGAGTTCTTCCTCCTCAAGTCCCATATCCAAAGCACCCATCGCTTTCAATGCACCGACCGAACCGCCGTAGCCGAGAGCCAATTCTGCGATTTTACCCTTCTGGCGGAGATGCCCGTTCTCGCCGTGCTTTTCTACAGGTACACCGAACATGGCAGATGCTGATGCACAATAGATGTCCCCGTTATTCTGAAAGACCTCGCTTCGCCAGCTTTCCTTGGCGAGGTACGAAAGCACCCTTGCTTCAATGGCAGAGAAGTCCGCCACCACAAATTTCATCCCGGTCCTCGGCACAAAGGCTGTGCGGATGAGCTGCGACAGAGTATCCGGGATATCATCATATAAAAACTCCATCGCAGCATAATTGCCAGATTCCACAAGACCACGAGCCTGCTTTAAATCCGGCATATGGTTCTGAGGCAGATTTTGAAGCTGTATCATTCTGCCTGCCCATCGCCCGGAACGGTTGGCTCCGTAAAACTGAAACATTCCTCTCGCCCTGCCGTCCTCACAGACTGCATTCTGCATTGCCTGATACTTCTTTACAGAGGACTTGGCTAACTGCTGGCGCAGGAGCAGAACCTCTGCCAGTTCCTTGGGTGCCGTTTTGACCGCCTGTGCTACTTCCTTTTTGCCAAGGCTGTCCATCTCCAGACCGTTATCCGCAAGCCACTGCTTCATCTGCACCACGGAGTTGGGGTTATCAAGGTCGGTCAGTCCCTGCATTTTCTCTGCCAGCTCCGCTTTGGATTTTGCATCAAAAGCAATAGCGTTCTCCACCACGTCCATATCAAGTGCAATGCCTCGGTCATTGATTTCCTGGTCGAGATGGTATTCCTCCCACACAAAATCCGGCACAGGATATTTTTTCAGCCTGTCCTGTATGGACATCTCAACCTCGACATCCCGCTTGTTATAGAACTTGAACAGATTCCACTTTTTCATATCATGCTCCGGCAGATTGCGTGTCCTGCCGCCGTTGACCTTGGTTGGCTTGCAGGGAACACAGAAGTAGCGAATGAGGTCTTTGCCTTCCTTCAGCTTCTGTTCTTCCAGCCCAAGCACTGTGCCGGTCCCGGCAAGGGAAAGCGGCAGTCCCATATATGCCGACCAAACACAAGAGCATTTCCATGCCGCCGGGTCAAGATAATCTCCCACGGTATCCTCATTGATACTGTAACTGCAAAAGCACTGCGGATAGTTTCTTTGCAGCCATACCGAAAGACAGACCCTCTCGAAAGCCGCATTGAATGCCCATTTTGTCACGGTATCATCTGCCAGTGCCGTAATAATGTCCATCGGCAGTTCTTCTCCCTGTGCCAGATCATAAACGATGACCTCACCGCCGTTTACAGATACACCAAACAGCAGGATTTCAAAGTTAGATGACTGGGCATATTTATAGACCCCGCACTTCTGCAAATCCGCATCGCTGTAACTCTCAATATCAATCGAGAGCGTTTGTATTTTTCCCATATTGTCACCGTCCTTACGATAAGCAAGGCGGCGAAGAATCGACCTCCGCCGCCCGCTGTTTACTGATTATTCCTCTGTATCTTCTTTGACTGCTGCCTTTTTCTTTTCCCTGTGCTGCTTCCACTTCTTAAAGCACCAGTGCAAAAACTCCATGACCCAGTACACCAAACTGCCGATACCGAATCCGTACAGCACCGCAAAAATCACAATCACATCAAACTGCTTTGCAAATTCATATAATTCCATCTGTTTACCTCACATTTTCATAATATCTGCAGGAGACAGTTTCCCATCGCCTGCATTGATTGTCACTGTATCTGCTTAAGAAAGAAAATCGTCCTCTGCATCGGTTGCAAAATCATCCTCGGCACGGCTCTTACCGCCAAGCGGCTCTCCGTCCTTAATCTTTTGGAGATTATTAAGACCGCAGGCAATGCCCTTATTGCCGTTGGAGTTGAATGCATAGAAGTTGATGCTGGCACGGCCATACACACCGCTGTATACCTCACTGCGGTCGATGATAGGCTGGCGGTCTGCATCTACGATGCCCGGAGTAGCTGCACTGTTTGCATTGATGAAGTAGCTGTTTGCATAGGCTTCATCATCAGGACGTTCCAAATCGCCATCCCTCATTGGTGTCTTAAGTACGGAAAGAGCAGGCACAGTTTTGCCACTTCCCTTAAGCTTAGATTGACCCTCCTCATAAGCAGATTGAATAGCCGCTTTAATTTTATTGACGGTTACTGTATCGTCCTTAGGAATGATAAGGCTCACGCTGAATTTCGGTGCGCCGCCGTTGATGGATTTCGCATCCCATACATTTGCATAAGACCAGCGTGTTTTTACTCCTGTGATTACCTTTGTAGGGTTCGTATAATTTTTTGACATATCATTTGTCCTCCTTAAAATCGTTTGCTGCTGTATTCATAGCCGGACGCTTGTCCGACATCGGTACTAAGGTTGGCTTGCCCTGTGGCTTTTCAATAAAGCCGGAGAGCAGTTCTTCAAATCTTGTCTTGCCGAGCAGTTTGGTCATTGCCGTAATACCCAGAACCTTATGTTCATATGGGTCATATCCGGCATCCTTAACCGTATCCACCACAGCGGTTTCATTGACATATTTCCTGTTGGAGCGTCCTTCGACAATCTTCCAGTCTTTCCACCCCTTGCCGCTGACTGCCTGCTGCAAAGCGTATTCCTTGATATCGCCTGCCCAAGATACCAGTGCATCAACTTTTGAAAGAATGGCCTCTATCTCATCATCTTCAAGGGTGGAAGGCATCTCAAAATCGTAACGCGCAAGTTCAAGGTTGTATTCGGCTCTCTTGCGGCAGGTGGCTTTTACCTTACAGAACTGACAGTGGTCTCCGGCTTTGTATTCACCCTCACCCTTTGCCGCCAGCTGTGCTGTTGGACTCAGCACTTCATCCGCCCATTTCAGAAGTTCTTCTTTGGAAATGGTGTATGTGCTGACACTATCCCGCCTTGGCTGGAAGATAGTCATGGTCACCGAATCAATATCATAGATACCGTCAAACAGTTGTAAGGCTCCCAGTGCATAGCACATCATCTGAGGATTCTTTTCTGCATCCACCAAAATTCCGACACCATACTTAAAATCAATGACGGTCAGCGTTTCATCTGCAACAATCACGCAGTCCCCGGTGCCGAAGCCCTGCGGCACCCATTTGGAAAAATCAAGATGCTGTTCAATTAGAACAATAGGGTCTTTGCATTTTTCTTTTGCCACAGCAAGCTGCTCCATCACATACTGGGCATACATATCCGAGCAGTCCGCCATTTCTTCATCGAAGAAAGTAAGGTTTTCTGTTGGATCTTTCGATTTCTGCCCCAGTGCTGTTTTCAGTTTGTGTTCGCAAAGGCTGTGGGCATCGGTGCCCTGCATTGCAAACTCGCTTGTGGTGTCACCGACCTTAGCACACTGCAATGCCGATGGCGGACACTCCAGCCACCTGTGACTGGAGGATGCTGATAAGACTGCGTGGTCCAGACCGGTCTCTCTTGCACCTACAGTACAATTCACCTTCTGTTTATTGGGCATTCCCAAGTACCTCCACTTCAGCAAGCAGTGCCTTATATTCTGCTGGATTTATCCCAGACAGCTTTTCTGCACCATGCTTTGTAAGGATTGCTTTGACTTCTGCCGTATAGCCTTTGCGGGATTTATCCGCACACACGGCTCTGACATCTTCCAACGTGAGTGCTTTTTCTTCCGGCACTTCAGCTTTTGGCTCCTCGTTGGTTTTCTTCTTAACAGCAGTCTTTTTTACAGGCTGCATTGCGTCCTTTCCACTGCTGAACAAATCAGCCAGTTCTTCGGAAATACGTACCAAGGTTTCGCCGCACTTTTTGAGTTCATCCACGAGCATGGATAATTCGCTTACTTTACTCACGATGTCGCACCTCCTTCCTTAACCGTACAAATGGAAACTTCTTCCACGTTGTCACCGGGTACAAGAATTGTGAGTTTCTGTTTTCTTCCGAGGAAGAAGCATAGAATACGTTCTCGTACACTAATACTACGGCAAGAAAGAATACCATCTGATTTTGCCTTCTTGGATACACTGATTTTCAAATTGTGTTCCATCTTTATCACCTCTTTCCGAGAGTGTTTTTTGACCCTCTACCTAATAGCCTTGGGAGAGCAATGAATCTGACGGTTTTAAAAAATAAATAAAAAAAATAATGCCCGCCAAGGAATACATCCAAGACGGGCATCAAATCATCTATTCTATTTTCTCACCAAAGCATATAGTAAAACCGATCCAACTCCATAGGCTATATTTCGCTGTTTCTTAATTGCCGTCAGTCTTTTCTTCTCCCCTTCTACGTACATTTTCAAGGATGCGTTGGCACCCTGCAATAAGTCCGTCTGCATCTGTGAGGTTTTCTTCAATACAGTCAGCTCGCTCTGCAGCATTATAGACTGCTGCTTCACCTTGCTCAATTCCGTCTTGGATATTTTGAGTTCTGTTTTCAGCAGACTCAATTCCTTCTGTGATTTCTCGTTCAGTTGTTGCAGCTGAGTCAAGTTGCTCTCTAACTGATTCAACTCCTGCTCCGTTATCCAATACGTCTTTTCCGCTGTGTACCCAGTAGCAGGCAGCCATAAGCAAAACACAAAGGCCAAAACCAACAATAATGTATTTTTTGTTTTCATGCAGCATTTCACCACCTCGCTAAAAATAGAGTTTTTTCATAGGTCAAATCATACGCACCCTCAAATTTAAACGGCTTAAAACGTATTTCTGAGGGTCGTTTTCTTCAGACTTTTATTTATTTTTCTGCCACCAAGCAGCTTTCCCCCTAATTACTTCTCCGCCCGGTTTTAACTCACTTGTAACCGGTGCATCCGGTAAATACCATAAATCCCAGCGTTCACAAGTTGTTGATGGACCATAATCATCTTCTTCCGCGGCCTCACAGTGGGTTTTAACATGAGCATAATCAATAGGCAGATTCAGTTCTTCACATAAAACCGCCACAACCTTTGCCACTCCATCGATTTGGTCTTGCGTTGGTGGATAATCGCCAAAGTCTGTATTATAACCACTATGTGCTTCTGCTCCATAACAGGCTGCCATGCAGATACCAATGGTTCTGCTGTTTCTGTGCCAAGTATGAGCCAAAAGCTCTGTCAAATCCTCCGTACTGACATAAATGCTTCCATCGGCATCTACGTTAATATGGTAATCATCAAAAAATTGATGGTGCCTTCCTGCGCTCCAATGCACATAAATCTTGTCGATACAGTCTTTTGCTGCATCGGCCATAATCCTAAGCTCATCTAGGTTGATTTTTCTCATCGACTTTTTCCTCCTCAAATCTGTCCGGTATCCCGTTATTATTCATGTCAATAAAACAGCCTGCTATGAAGGTCATAAAACCTATCATGGCAGGTCCAATCATTTCTTTAATTACCGCGAGCAGGTCACTCATTATAATCTGACCGTTGCAGCTTTGATACAACCATGCCGCATAGTAAGTCAATACCAAAAGTACAACCAACATAAAATAACCGGTAATTACAAACTTTATCGGCTTACTCATCACGTTGATTTTTCCCTTTATGGTACTCACTGCTCTGCCGAAGATTAGCTTAACATTTTCAAACACCCTAGGCCTCCTTGTAGTTAGGCAGTGCCTTTATTTCAGCCATCAAATCATCTATTACTCCATTAGCGCCAAGGTTTTCATAACTTTCATAGCAGGAAACCAGACTATCTTTAGCATAAATAGGAATCCATTTTTTCTCCGTTACGTAATGGTTATAAGACTGAATAATTCTATCTCGAAGCAATGCCTGCAATCCGGTCTGAAGAGCATTCTGCCGTTTCTTTCTCGTTCTAAGCTCCGTAAAAATGTAGGTCAAAAGCATACCTAGACCAGCACTTAAAATACTGGTCAATATTTCTTTTCCCATCTAATTACCCCCTTATCAGCCTGACTACATCAATCGCCCTGCCTGTATATCTGCAATTTTCTGCGCCAAAATAGATGTTTTCTGTCGGTATGTATTTAAAGACCACCGAATTAAAGCCTTTCTTAACTAGCTGGCTCTGGCCGGCATGACTTATAAATACCTGTGTTTTCCAAAAGTCGGAAATAGTAGTGTTAAAACGTACAGTCAAAAAACCGTTCTTAAGAACAGCTTTCACTTCTTTTACCGTCCAGCTATACCGCCAATCAAGCTCGTGTATGTAATCTAAAGTATAGTGGGCAAAACAGCTAAAATCGTTGGTATCGCTGGACAGCTCATTCATACCCTTCAGCAAAAACACCTTGATAAAAACTTCCCCACCACTTTTATCTATCTGCATAAAACAGCGCTGAGAAAGATTGGTCAGAAACTCACTTGGCAGCATATCCAGCACCTGCAGCATCTCCCTAAAGTTATACAGCACATAAGTGTTATCTGTAATGCCATTGTTAAGAATAACTGTGGAACTGCCATCTTTTAAAACCTCGGTATCGATAATACACGGCCTGCCATTGTGATAGAATTTTAAAACCTTATTTTCAATGTTTAGCTCTATTGTTTCTACCTCTGTTTTTCTATTAACAGTATTCGGAAAAACAAATAAATTCTTAGTCAGCATAGCCTGCTCCTTTCCACTTTTCATATTCTGCCTTAAACCAGCTAAAAAGCATTTTATTGATGTAACACTCAATATCCCTGCTTTTGGTTTTAATACATCCGCCACCGCACATAAAATAAACCGGACAGCATCTGCATTCTGGAAACTTCTCGTCTAGAAGCCTTTGCTGTTCGGTCTGCCAGTTATCACTTAGTTTTTCATCTCTTATATAAAGGCAGGTAAAACTTTCCCCACTGGTGTTATATTTTTTCAAATTCTTATTAACGCAGTAGGTTTCCCCATAACTGAAATTTGCTTGATAGCGTTTTAATAATCCGGTAAACATACCCTCATAGCGAAAATTACGAACACCGTATTTAAACCGTTGTTCCATATAACTGCCAACCATCTCTTTGTATTGCCTTAGTATGTATTCGGCATCGCCAAGGCTTAGTGCATATGTATCATTAGCGGTGTTCGTGGCATGAGCAAAATGAGGAAAAAAAGATAATGCCCTGACGATTATTCTTTCCTTTTCGGCAAATGATTTTATAATCGCTTTTAAATCTATATGACCATGATGAAGCGTTGTGGAAACGGCAAGCTTGGGATAATCAATAGCCTTGGTAAACGGGTCAAAGCCGCGTTCCGCATTGGCACCGCCGTCAAAGCTGATGCATACTAGAAAATCGTGTTCTCTAAAAAACGGTAAGTAATTTTCCAAATTCACCCCATTTGTACAAATGACAAATTTTGCGCTTGGCAGAGCTGCTACAATCCGCTTTATTTCCCCCATATACAAGGTCGGCTCACCACCCATAAATTTTATGGTAGGATCATCTAGCTTTTTTAGTTCTTCTATCAGTTTCTCTGATACTTTTGGTTCAAACTCATCCGCTTCTCTGTGGCAGTACGCACAGTTTAAATTGCATTTACTGCCCATATAAATAGTTGCCTGCATTCTAGTCCTCCAAGATAAGGTTATATTCATTCCAAACCTCATACCATTTTCTGCCAAGCTTTAGTTTGAAAATTCCGGTATGACCCATAGGATAGAGTCTGAACTTCCCCTTACCGTTTTCCAACTGCACCCTGCGGTTATTAATAATGCCGCAAGTACTTTCTACCGTGACATCATCATCATCAATATTGCGAGTCAAAGGCTCGCCTTCAAAACTTCCCGGATATTTTAGAATCTCAAATTCTGCGTAGTCCTTACCTTGTTCTAATGTCACAGGTATCGTGAAATCTCCGCCTAAAGACATACCTTTGCGATTAGCCATAAGAATCCTATCCCCTATTTTAAGAGCGTAGCTGTCCCACAGATGCATTCTTGGATGATCACCCGTTACCAAATCATCTGAATTAAAGCTTAAAATTTCATACTTCTCATCTGCCACAATTTCAGTATTTTCTTTTTTGCCTTCAAAAACACGGATAATAATATCTCTTTCTGTTCCGCCTATAATTCCGGTATCTAGCTGCAAAATATCCGCCGTCCCATAAAGCTGCAAAAGCTCGGCAAAATCGAGCTTTACGCTGACTCCTAACCTGTTAAGGTCCAAGAACTTAAAATCAGACTTGCTCATCTTCCTATAATTTTTAACTTTTCCCGAACTGCTTACCAGGGTATAACTATTATAAGGACGCAGAGTTTCAATGGCATCCTTCCCATAGCCTGCCGGATACTTAGCAATTACTTCTGCCGCAACACATAAATCCTTAATGATTATTTTTAGTTTATGCTCCGAATCAGACTTTTCGTTGAAATATATCTTAAGCATTTTTATCCTCCAGTTCTAAGCAGTAATTCGATACAAATATAGAGTTGCAACCATCTGCTTGAATATCATAGGCGGTATATTCGCCCAGCGCTTTCTGAATTTTATCTTTAATCATACGTGCATTGGGCTGAGCCATGTAAAAAAACACATTCTCTAGTTTCTCAACCTTTTTGCTTCCATAAACTGTTTTTATAACGGTTCCCTTCGTCACCATAAGATTAGGATTTTTAGCAAATGTATATGCCACGCTCACCGTTTTTTTCTGAACTGCTGTAACTGCAAAAGCGCGATGCAGCTGGTTCAGTACTTTATCTCCCGGTTTTAAGTTTTTAATATCCACCGGACCATTATCTGTTAAAACCTGTCCTTGTATAATCATTTTCATCATCCTCCATCATCTCCGCAGTCACAATTACTGCAGTTGCAGTTACAATTGCAGTTTGTACACTGGGTCTGGCAATATTGGCAGCGCACAGACTGGCACCCTTGGCAAGTTTGGCATCCCTGGCAGCTTTGGCAGTAGATGCTTTGGCAATAGGTACTCTGACAAGTCTGGCAGCAATTTGCCTGGCAGCAGTTGCCGGAAAAACTCGTTTCAAGATTATTTACCGCTGCCCTCAAAAACATAATATTAGCACTTACCACCTTGGTATATGTCAAGCCGCTTAAATCAATAGCAGATGGTTTATTTGCATTAGCTGCCATCGCTGTCAAGGCTGCTGCCAATTCTGATATATGCAATTTTTTTACCACAATATTGCTGTTTAAGGTTGTATCTGTATAAGCCATCTAAACACCTCACGTATCATCGCCGCAGTCACAATCGCATTCCATGGACTGGCAGCTGTAACTTTGGCAGCTTTGGCAGGACAAGCTTTGGCAGCTTTGGCTTTGACACGTAACATCTTGGCAGGTAGCGCTTTGACAAGTCTGACAATACGTACAGTTTCCGCAGTTATCTACATTGGCCGCATAAGCCTGCAGCCTGTCTATCGCCGTCCTTAGCTCCGTAATATGAACCGGACGTATTTTTAAACTAGATGAAACGGAGCTGTCCGTAAAAGTTGTCTTAGCTATAGAACCGTTAACCGCCATTTACATCACCTGCCATCCGTCTGCCGTACTCTTCAAAAACAGAAAGCACCGGCAAAAAGACCGCTTGTTTTAATCTGCAATAACCTTCCCTTCTTGCCTCAGCATTAACTAACTTGCAGCCACCTCTGCAAAAAGCAATTGCAGGACAATCCGAGCAAACACTCATATTTACCTTGGTGTTATCAGAACATAGGACCTTATTTAAATAAGTAAAATAGTCATCTGTGATAGTGCCAATCTTGCTGCTGGTATTGTGACAAGGATACAAATTCCCCTCTAAATCAAGATTCAAAACGTCATACCCGTTGCCACAGGAACAATAGTGTTTATGAAACCTTCCGTCACCATCTGCATAAAAACGCTTCAGCATTCCAAATAGTCTGTCCACATAAGAGAGCTTGGTATAGTCTTTTAGCTCTGTTCTGCTGCCATTTAATCTTTTCTCTAGATAAAACTTTCCTAGTCCAAGCATTTCGCTCTCTACTCGAGGATAATCTACTGCTAAAAGTTCTTCCGGCAAATCTCCCGTATTAAAAATCTCATCAATGTTTATCCCTACCTGGTAGCCATGAATTTTGTAATAATCATCTGAAATTGCTTGAAAATCTTCTAAAATATCTAGCGGATATGCCTTACTGCTTAAAACCGCAGATAAGCCTAGCTTCTCTATTCCTAGCAGGAGCTTTCTTTTCTCCTTATCAGCAAACACATCATAACCACGAGTTTCCATGACATTTCTGCCGTCCCACGATATGGTAACAGGCATCTTATAAGCATTAAAAAAGGCCACCATTTCTTTGGTGACCGCTTTACCATTTGTTATTACGGAATGCCAGCAATAAGCGTGAGTCCGCTCTGTTATTTCCCTTATAGCATCAAAATACAGCAGCGGCTCGCCGCCATAAAACTGTATGTGAAGCTTCTGCCCTTCCGTCAGTTCTTTTGCACAATCTTTTAAAAAATCATAAATCTCAGGGTTAATCTTACTTGGCAGCTGCGCTGTAACCAAAGGATGCTGCAAACAGTATCGACAATTCATATTGCAGCTATTACCCAACATCAAAAAGACTGTATGCACCGTGCGTTTTAAAAATTTGCCCATCACTGCCTCCTTACCATAATCTTTACCCGTCTTACATTTTGAAACTTGTCCCCAAGAACGATTCTGCCTACAACGCTCTCCTCACTGTCACCATCAGTGAAAGCTCTCCCAACTCCAAGTATTTCGGATGGCACAACCTTCATGCCAGCCTTAGCCGTTCCATAAAATTTAACGTGTACGCGCCCTGCTAACGCTACCGGAATATAATTCTGCAGGACTTTATCCATATCTACATTACCGTTTTCGTCTGTTTCTCCCCCAATTACCTGCGCATATTCGTCACTGTGAACACCGACCACCAATGCAGCGTCCTCGCTTGCCTTGACATACTTTTCCTTAGTGCCATCAGCCAAGGCAATAATATCCCCTGCCTCGGTATCTTCACCTCTGGGAAAAAACTCAGCGTAGTCATTGTAATAGGCATTTACAACCTTTGCGGCTGTAAGCGTTCCGGTAATAGTAACATTGCCACTGGCATCTTTAGCCACATAGTTACTATCATTGGTGAGCTGACTGTTTTTGCTTGGAATAACCGGTTTGTTTAAAAGGTCGTTATAACTACCCGTAGATGCAACTGTGGCAAGTTTAGTAATACCGCCTGTTACCTCGGTTTTGGTAGCATACGTGCTTGCAATATTATTCCCATTGCCGTCCTGCACAGCTTTAGTCGCACTTACAGCATTCGCCGTTTTATCAAGCTTGGCCGCAATAAGATTCGTAACCGTTGTGGCAAAGTTTGGATCATTGCCCAAGGCTGCGGCCAATTCTTTTAACGTATCTAATGTCCCCGGAGCAGATGCCACAAGAGCAGCTATAGCGCCCTGCACAAAGGCCGTGTTAGCAATAAGCTGTGAGTTATTTCCATTTGCCGCTGTTGGTGCTTTGGGCTGCCCGGTAAAAACAGGAGATGCAACATCTGCTTTTAGGGGCAAATCCACTGTTTCTAGTTTCTCAAGCTTGGCGGCAGCAAGTTCTGCACTCTGTTTAGCAACTGTTTCACTGCTTGCCGCGTTCTGTGAAGATAGAGCAGCAGCTTTGGCACTGTCACTGCCAGCCTTTGCCGAAACAGCCGCCGTATCAGCACTGTTTTTTGATGTCAAAGCAGATGCAGCGGCAGCATTAGCATGGTCTTTAGAAAGTTCCGACCAGGTTTTTGCTGATTTTGCACCTTTTACCCCGTCCGGTTCTGTTTCGCTTTCTGCCCACTGCCTTGCATTCTCTGCCCAGCTTTTAGCCGACCTTGTCCCTTCGCCGGTTGGTGCATCAATACTCTCCGCCCAAGCCTCGGCTAGGTTTTTGCTGTTTTTAGCATCTTCAGCATATTCAAATGCCTTATCCGCATATTCCTTGGCTACTTCTGCTCCGTATTCTCCGACCTCAAGACTTTTGCTGCCCGCGTTATTCAGAGCATCTACTTCTATTTCCAAATCAATCGACATTATGGGCAACCCCCTTAATCATGAAATAAGCTGACCAAATTAAAGTCGTTATCTTTTTCGTATTCTTGTTGATTATGGCCACATCATACACATAGGTATCCGGCGCAAGATTGTCCAATTCACCAAGTGCAATGGATAAATCCACATAATTAAACCCTGCGTTGTACACATCCTTAGAAAATACCACATCCGTAGAATTAGAAGTTGCTTTAATTGAAAAACGGAATTTGTCATCACCCGTCAGTACATAATCCTTAAATTTAAACCGAATGGTATAGGTATCATACTGCGAAGCCTCAATATTAAAATTATTATCAATAGAAATCACGCGCTCGCCACCTTTACATATCATCACCGCAGTCACAATCGCAGTTATAATAATTTGTACCTTTTACAAATTCCAACGTCTGACTGCGATTGATTAAATGCTGTATTACTTCCCTTAAAGTATACGTCCCGGCAGGAAGCCCCCGGTGCTGTTTCACTCTTACATAACCGGAAGCAAGATTGCCACCGCCGGAACTTTCTGAAGAATCATAACTAACAGCAGTTCCGGAAAGCCTTACATCTCTTTCCGGCTGAGTGCTGGTAGTCACCGCAAGCTCCAGCATATCCTGCACCCTGTCATCCACCAGTGTACCTATACCGTTGTAGCTGGCATAAACGATTTTTCCGGCATCAGCTGCGTTAAACAGAAGTGTTCCGGTATTCCAATCTGCCACTCCATGAGCTGCCGTATTATAATCCGGCCAATACTGCCCTTGACTAGGCTGCGCTGCCACTTCTGTAAGTACAGCACCATTGGCAAACTTTATATTCAGAGAGCTAGGGTCTGTTTTTTGCGGTACCTCATTAAGCCTTACGGTATAGGGACTTTGATTTGGCACTTGATGATATTCGCCGGATATTTTCTTTATGTTGATAACATTCAAAAACGGGTCTAGTCTATAATCTTTAATCGCCACCTTACTACCTCCTTAAAGTGCCGTCAGCTGCTTAATGGCAGAGGACTGCGATTGTTCTATATTCATGGCATTTCTTTCTATGTCAGAGAGATATTTTTCCAGTGAAAAGATTGGCTCTCCTAGTTCCATATCTGTAGCGATGCCCCCAGATGCTGAAATCGTATATTTAACTTTAGTGATGGGATAATCATGGGTATCCCCGGACAGGGTCCTTATTTGAGCCTGTCCTGTCGTAGTCATATGCCGTACGTTAAAAGTACCATCAACTAGCGGATACTCAAGCCGCACTCCGCTTATCTTTGCAGATTTGATGGGATTCTTATAGCGTTCAAGCTGATTTTCTCCCCATCTAACCGCATCAGATACTTCATAGGCTGAAGGCAATGTCCACACTTTATCTCGTTTGCCGAATTTCACAATACTCACATCATCTTTCACTACGCACAGCCACTGTTCCCCTTCATCGTCAATATTACCGCCCTTAATCCTTGCCCAGTTTACAATCTTTTCTACGTTCCAAGATGGGATATATTTATTTATATGCTTGCCTACCGTAAGCCTTGCCTGTTCATTAATACCGGTTTCCCTCGGCATAAAATAGAGGTTTCTGTATTCGTCCACACCATAAACATAGTCCACAGCAAAATCTGCTAAGGTTGACAAAGCCTCTTTTACCGTAACCCCATCAAAGACAAGCTTCGTGATAATGTATCCAGCATCGCTTATTTTACTGGCATTATAAATAATGCCATGGGCTCTTTCTGCCTTCATAGCAATATCCCGAACAATTGCCCCAGGATCCATATTTTCATAGGTTTCAAAAAGCACCATTTTTTCCAGACGGTTGTAATAACCATGAACTATAAATTTATATTCTGTTTCCGTTGAGCCTTCCACGGGTCTTGTAATAATGTAACCGGAATACCACGGCTGCTCATCTCCGAAAAGGTGAATATCCACTCGCTGCATATAGTTAAGTTCGCTATTCTTGGGTAATACTTTAAAGCTTAACTCGCAGCTGCCACAGCCTGTGGAACTTATCTCAAAAGTTACCTTGCTTAAAGAATTCTTCTCACTGCCGCTGCCGAAAAAAGCTGTCCTTGTTCCATCTTCCGCATAGGCAATAACCGTGTACTGGCCGGGATAATATTTTTTTGTTTCCCCTTTTGGATGTTCATTGGCATCGTTGCCTGTTTTTCCAGCGAATATAAACCTTCCAAATAGGCTTCTTCCAAAACTAAAATTCATATAAACCACCTGTTGGTGTAAATAATTTCAATTTTTCCTGCGGCACCCGTGTAATACAAGGTATTCTTCCCCGGTACAGCCTGTAAAAACTGCCCGTTGAAAGTATTTATACTATTGAAATCATTGCGCCACACCGTACCTTCTTTGGCATTAATAACAGTAAAGGCAGGTGCGATTAAAAGCGCATCTGCCAGTTTAAACTGCTTTTTAGTTTCCTCATGCCATACGATAATACTTGCCATTTTGCTTTTAGGAGTAAATTTAAATCTGATCGGTGTATCTACGCTGCCTAAATTATGCAGCACCATCTCTGCCTGATAGACTTCTGCCGGAAAGTCATATACAACAAGGCTTTCTTGCCCTTGATACCGGAACGGGTCAGCTAAAAGAAGTCTTACCGTAATATTACTCCACCTTTGTTTAAAGCCATTCACATAATCATGGGTAATCTTACTTATGCCTGCCACATTAAAACAACGGTCAGACCGACCGCAGTACAGCTTATAATCCGTCTGAGCAAAACACCTATACGCTCTGTTTAACATTTCATCATGAGTAAATTCGTCTGTTCCATACATAGAGAACTTTACCTTGATGGTATGCCCTTTAACCATACCGTCACCTACAACATCTCCTCCATGAGAAAATGCTCTGTCCTCAATTTTATTATTAAAGTCATAGCTTCCGGCATCTGAGAGCGACCATTCCGATGGCAGAACATATTCATGCCCGTCTTTGATAATTCTTAAGGCTGAATCCGTACTTTCTCTTATAGGAAAATTCATGTCACACACCTCGTAATCCGGCAGCCACCATACTGTTTAATTCATCAAACAAATCTTCTACTTCTGCCGCATTATTTATATCACCATAAATATTCTGCGTTACCTGGGCAGACGTACTTGCTCCTGCTGCTGCAATCCCTTCAGCAATATTGTTAAACACTGCACGGTTTAAAGGCAGTGCTACCTCGTTGTCTGCCCCCTCACCAATGATACCTAAGGTGGGTCCTGTAAAGTACCCGCCCTTAGCATATTCTCCAACAGCAATACTCCCCGCTGAATTACCGGCACTTCCTCCCACTGAAGATACCGCTAAAAGCGAAGTTCCTAAGGCGGCTGCCGTAACAAGAGAAGTAGTAACCATGCCTAAGGCTCTGGCCGCAGAACCAGGGTGAACTGTTTCATAAGCCACTGCCACAGGAGCCCATGCAGAAAGCTCCGCCGCTGACTGTGCAGTGCTTGCTGCCGCTTCTTTTTTCTGAATGTTCTGCCCCATAACGTGGGACATAATCATTCCTGCTGCCTGTTTGGCAAAATACTGAGCAATCACTTTTAGCATACTCTTGCCTAGATCCGCAAAAGCATCTTTTGCACTTTTAGCATTGGTAAGGATACTTGTAAAGGCATCTTCCAATCCCGTTAAGGCTGTACTGTACATTCCAGCAACAAGCTGCGAAATCGTCATGTGTTCAGCTAGGAATGCCTCTTTGTAGGTATCCATCATGGCCTTTTGTGCTTCCATATCATTAAGGCGAATGGCGGCTTCTTCCGTCAGCACTTCCTGCAGTCTTGCAAGGTCATTAGTTCTGTAAGCCTCATCAATACTTGCCTGAATATCCTTGCACTGAGCATGATATTCAGCTTTTGTATCTTCGTATGCTTTATCTTCTGCCAGTTTATCCTTGAGCATCTGTTTATGGAAATCAAGCTCACCTGTTTCACTTTGCTCAAAAGCAATACTGCGTTCCTTTAAAGCTTGGATAAACACTTCTTTTTCAGAATTTGTAAGACCGATAAAAGTGTTATTGAGATTTTGCCATCGCTCTTCAATCCCGCTGACCGTTTTTTCATGTTCCAATTCCATTTTTACAAGTTCTGCGGCTACAGCATCCGTATTTAACACCGTTCCCGCTTCTTCAGAAGCAAAGACAGCATCTCTAATGCTGTTCCTTATATCTTGGGTTTTCTTAGCTTCTTCCTGAAGTGCAGTAAGTCTTTTCTGCGCATACAGCTCTGTTAAGCGCTGCTTATCACGCTCATAGTCTTCATTGGCAGCTTTTGACTTTTCCAGTTCCGCCGTTTCTTCCTTATACCAACGGTCTACAAGCTCCGACTTTGTATTAAAGGTACGCACCCATTCATCCTCAATGGATTTGGAAGTGCTGGCAGCTTTAGAGGCGGTATTATCCGCAGACGAGCTTTTGACTCCACCACCGGAAACCCCTGAGGGAACACTCTCGCCGCCAGAACCTTTAAAATTACTAAAATCGGGCATTTTCCATTCTTTTTTTGGTCTGGCTGTCGTACTGTTACTGCCTTCTGCCGTATCTACGCCCACATCGTTTAAAGCTTCGTTCGTTTCAAATATTTTTGCAATAAGACCGGATAGCCAGCTAACTGCACTAGATACAAAATTAGAAATGGTAGCTAGTCCGCTCGATGCCCAAGCAGGCAGAATGCTGTCTGCCATGCCGCCCAAGGCTGAGGCTACCGCCTCTAAAGCTGAACCAATGCCATTTGCCATCCATTCGAAGGCACCGCAAATTCCTTCTATTACCGCTCCTACCACAGAAAGGAGCTGCGCGGCACCATTAATTAAAAATCCAAAATACTGTAAAACAGCGGAAATAACAACCGCTGCCACAGCACCAAAAGCTACAAAAACAGGTTTTAAACCGGTAAGAACAGTGCTTAATAAACTGCCCACCGCTGCAAAAGCTGACTGTAAAGCACTGCCTGCCTCTGATAACAGCTCGGTTTTAACCCCCATCGTCTGAAATACATCTGCAACACTTATACCCTTTGCCCACAACACATAAAGAGCTGTACCGATTGCGGTAATAGTCGCTATAAAGGGGGCTGCTGTCGTGAGTGCCGCACCTATGGCTGCCACAAAAGGAGCTGCCATTGCAAGTGCGGTGGCTCCTGCCGCATACATTGCCGGAATGGCGACCCCTGTCAAAGCCGTGCCAAATGCCACAATTGCTATTTGTGCTTCCGGTGGTATGCAGTTTAAGATAGCCGCTCTAATACCGCTCTCTTGTAAAACGGCTGCAAAATTACTCAGCCATCCGCCTATGGAGCTAAACAGCTCCGGTAAATTCAAGGCCTCAGCGATAGCAAGTCCGGTCTGAGATGCGACCTGTCCAATCCCATCCATAAGGTTCGACCAAGTACCTAGGACTGTACTGCTTTGCTGCGCCATCATTCCGCCATAACGGCTTTCCATGCCGGAAACCAAGGCATCTAATGCCATCTGACTATCTACCATACGCTTGGTAACCATATCCTGTGCCGTTGCTACATCAGTGCCAAGCTTATCTGCTAAAAGCTGCCAGGCAGGAATTCCAAGCTCTGTAATCTGCATCATTTCCTGGCTGGCAAGCTTACCCTTAGCCGCAATCTGCCCCAGAGCAATGGTTAAACGGTTAACACCATCCTGTCCTGCCCCTACGCCTGCCGCAGCATCACCCACAGCGGTAAGCGTAGGAATAATCTGCTCAGCGGTAAAACCAAAAGCAAGGAACTTCTGACTGGCTTTTGTGACATCATTAAACTCAAAAGGAGTATGAGCTGCAAAATCCTGCAGTTCTTTGACAAAGGCAGCAGCTTTTTCCGCACTTCCCAGCATATTAGTCATAGCAACCTGCACGTTTTGCAGTTCACCACCTGCTTTAACCGCATATACGCCTAATGCCCCAAGAGCGACTCCCAAGCCCTGCAGTACAGTTACAGCCTTGCCAGAAAGATTTAAGCCTTCAGAACCGAAGGCAGATTTGAGTTGCCTTTTAGTAGCTGCAATCTCTTTTCTTAAATCTGAAGAATCTGCCCCTATTTTTACTAATAATTCTGCTACCGTTGACATTCATCCGCCTCCTTCCGTTTAGCATAAAATTCTTTGAAAAATTCTTCTTTTTCTCGCTCTTTGACGCCGGCTGTTTTTTTCGGCAAAAATGGTTTCATAAGCTTTTCCGGGGTTATTCCTTTCACTTGGGTAGCCATGAGATTAGCTGTAAAATAAGACATCGTCCAAAGCGTGGTCAAACGTCTTTGGTCATACCCTTCTGCAAGCTTTGTCAGCTCCAGCGGTGAAAGCTTGTAAAATTCCTTAGGCTTTAAAGCAAGTGGGCCGTAAGCAATGCCCTCTGCCCATTTAAGCCAATCAAAAAAAGAAGGGACTCTCTTCCCTTCCTTTAGTTTTTTCTTTCTGTTTCCAATTCTTCTTTGCTATTTTCCGTCATTTCTTCCGGGAAAAGCTTATAATATACAGCCTTGCCTAGGATGCCGGAACCGGCGATGCACTTAACTACCGGAATCTGAATATCTGTTTCAAGGTCAATGCCTTCATCCACCAAATCCTGCAACTTATTTGCATACCATTGGGGCGTACGCATTTTATGGTGACGCAATGCCACGCTTAAAATGATGGTAAGCATTCCTAAATCAAGGTTCTGATTTTTAATAATCTCTCCGGCAGGTTTTCCTGTCATCCGTTCAATATCTATCAGCCTGCCGATATTTAAAAACATATATTCATTTTCTCCAAATAGCGGAAACTCAACCTTCTTCATTTACCGTACCTCCTGTTTTCAAATCAGATAATGGACCTGCTCCGGAAAGCGTTCCCTTTAAGGTAGCTACATCATCATGAGGTGTGGAAAGACTGCACTCTGTAAGAGATGCCCACCCGGTCAAATAGCTTTTATCCGGATATTCAAACTTAATATGAACCTGCTTGTTATTTAAAAAAGCAGCTTCTAAGAATTTTGCTCCCGTATCTCCGGCGAGGTAAACGCTTTCTAAATCAATGGACCAACTTCTAAGACCAGGTAATGTAGCCTTCCAGCCACCGCTTGTTTTGTCTGATGCATCGATTTCATCTGCCTTACGGGATAAATCCCCACTTCTCTGCCCTCCTACCAAAGTCCAGGTAGGACTTGTCTCAGTTGCTCCTGTATTCACATACAGAAGATAATCCTTGCCTGCCGTTGCCTTACTGGTAGTGGCCGGCTCTGCAAATACTGTGTATGCCATTAGTTTTCACTCCTTTGTAAATTCTGAATTAATATGACTAAACTTATTACTCCGTTATACCCGGTTTCTTCTTCCGGATAGGCTTCAAAGAAATCCACCTGTTGACGGATGGCTGCAAATGCATCAGCACTTAAATCTATTTGTTTTGTCTGCAATAACACAATTACCCTGTTAGCAATGCTGTTAATCTCAAACTTGCCCTTGTAGGTTGACCAAATGTTAAGCTGCACTGTTACTTCTACCATATCTTCGTATTTTGTGCCGGCTTCCTTGCAGGTAAAAGCGCCAATTGTCATAAAGGGCGGTTTCGCTGTGTCCGGCACATAATCATAGATTGGCACGTTTTCATTAGTTGAAATATAAGTTAGAAGTGCCTTTTGCAGTGCATTTAATGGTATACGTTTCATTTATTCAGTACCTTCCTTATATTAGATACAATCTTGGGTTCTTCCGCCTCGAAAGCAGGTTTAATAAACGGTCTGCCCTTTCTTGCCGGTATTTTAGCACTTTTTCTAAGCACCAACGCACTGCCCCCAGGGATTGTTAAAGCTTTTTTATTCTTTGCCCTTACCGTATAACTTTTAGATCCAAACTCCACAATATGAGCATAGGGTGTTTTAGCTCTGACCATGCCTTCCGGCTTTCTTCTGTCAAAGCCTGTTTTAATAGATTTTTTTAGTTTACCACTACGCTGAGCGACTCTTTGATTTGCACCTCTTGCCACTGCTTTTGTGCCATTTTGCAGTGCATTTTCTACAGCAAGACGAGTTTTCCCATCCCAAGCAGAAATACTCGCTAAAGCCTTTGTTAAATCATTACTTGTTACTTTCGCATAAAACTTCATTACACACCTTTTTCATATTCAACAATTTCTATATAGGTGCTGTCTTTATAGAACCTAGTCACCGATACAATCTCATATTCCTTGCCCTGCCATAAAAGATGCCAGCCTTTTTGAATTTCACTATATGTGCGTGTTATTAAAGTAACGCTGTTTATGGCACTAGGAGAATCAAATGCCTGCTTTTCTGCATATCGATTATTTTTCACCTCTGCCCACAACGCTATTTCTTTCTCATATTCAGTACTATAACCACCGTAACCATCACTGGTAAGCAGCGGCTTTAAAACCTCAATACGTTGGTTCAATTTAGCAATCCGCACTAAAATCCATCCCTTCTGTCACCAAAAAGCAGCGAACGCAAAGTCAGCATCAGCTGCTTATAGTCCGCTTCTTCCCGATGTTCATAAAAGTAGGCGGCAGTATACAGGATTGCCATTTTGCAGTTTTTGGACTTTACAAGAGTTTCTTCATCTCCCCTTACTATATCCATACACAGCTTTTCAGCTGATTCCAGAAGCTGAGTAATGAGTGCGTCCTCATCACCGGAATCAACTCTCAGGTACATTTTCATTTCATCAAGATTCACAACCATTGTATACACCACCTGCTTTTACTTATTTAAGCATTTAGCTGCATAATCTGCACGGCTTCGCCAAGTACCAGCTTACCGTCCACACGCTCCTTTGCTACATAGGCAATCATGCCATTGCCGGCAAACAGCTCTCTTAACTCCGCAATAGAACGAGTTCCACGATCACCGATGTTATAGTAGCTCATATCCCCAAAAGCAATAGCGGCAGCAGGTGCATAGGCAGAAGTAAATATGCTGTATCCCAAAAGCTTATCTGGCTCGCCTGCCTGATAAGAAGGCTGCCACATATAATTACCGTTGTTATCTTTCAGCTTACGCAAGGAAAGCAAAGTACGGTCATTCATAATAAACTTGGCATTCTTACGATAGGGACGTTTTAAAGCATAAATCAAATCCAGTACATCATCGGACTTAATTGCCGCTGTCAAAGTTTGAGCAACCGTACCACCGCCGCTTTCTGCAAAAAGTCCTAATGGCTTGCCGGTTCCGTCACCATTTAAAAAGGCATCTTCTTCCGCATTGGCCATCGCTCTGCCAAACTGGTCAATGATATACCCTTCAAGGTTAAAGGCATTGTCGTAGAGCAATTCTTCCGTGATTTTAATGGCCACATGAAGCTTATGTGCATCGAGCAAAGTCTGTGCAAATTTAGCATCTCCAAAGGTTAATGTCCCACCCTCTTCAATCCATGCTGCCGCAGGTTTCGCAGCCGCAATGTTAATCTTGTGCTGACCACTGGTAGTGATTTTAGTCCCCAGCTTACGCATAATATTTTCTTCTTCCAAGGTGTCAATGATACGTTTATCGTATTCCTCCGGCACTAAATAACCGCCGTCTGCATCCACCCCTTCCTGCAAAAGGTTGGTTACCTGCTTAAAATTACTGCGCATTGCTTTGATTAAATCCTTGGCATAACCATTTCTTGCACGGACAGGTTTGAGTTTTTCTTCCTCACCACCAAATCCCGGTTTACCTGTAATAGGTACATTCACTGCTTTAGCAAGCTCTTTATCCAAAAGCTCCTGCTTTTCTAGGCGCTTAATTTCTTTACCCAAACCATCAATATCCGCCATCATATTGTTATAGGTATTTTCATCCTCAGCAGTAATCGTCCCTTTATCAGTGCGGTGACTTTCCAAAAAGGACTTGGTGGTTTCCCATGCTTTAGCTCGTTTTTCTCTTAATTCGTTAATATTCATACTGTTAATTCCTCCCTTAAATGTGGTTTTTTAATAAGTTTAATTCTTTCAGGCATTCCTCTGCCAACCGCTCCTTAATTTGCGGTTTTAGTGCTTTAATAGTGCATTTAGCCGCAAGCTTGTCCCGTAGTGAATTTGTTACTGCCACGGCAGAACACATCATAGAAACAGCCGGCTGCTCCATATCCGCTTCGTCTGTTCGCTTTAAAATTCCGTCTGCAAAGCCAAGTTCAATCGCCTTATTAGCATTCATCCAGCTTTCCGCATCCATCAGATGCGCAAGCTTAACTCTCGGCAGACCGGTTTTAATTTCATAGGCATTGATAATAGATTCTTTAACCTCTGAAAGCATAGCAATGGCCTTTTGAAACTCAGCCTTATCGCCAAAAGCAATGGTAGCCGGATTATGAATCATAAGCATGGATACCGGACTTACTAACACCTTAGAACCTGCCATGGCAATAACAGATGCCGCACTGGCTGCTAAGCCGTCAATTTTAACGGTAACCTGCCCTTTATACTCCATCAGCATATTGTAGATTTGGGCTGCCGCAATACAATCACCGCCCGGACTATTAATCCAGATGGTAATATCACCGCTGTCAGCTAACAGTTCTTCCTTAAAAATCTTCGGAGTGACATCATCATCAAACCAGCTTTCTTCAGCTATTGTTCCGTTCAAAAACAGAATTCTTTCCTGTTTTTCACTAGTTTCGTCTTGGTTCTGCACTATTTTGTTTTTCCAGTTCCAAAATTTCTTCATGTGTACCTTCCTCCTTCCCCTTAGTATCCACTTTAGCCGCAAAAATTCCTGCATCTGCAAGTTTGGTCATATTCCCGTTAATTAAATACAAATCACCGCCTTCAGCAGCAGAAATACGGTCTAAATTCTCTAATTGACGGATGTCATTGGCACTCATCCAGCCATTCTGTCTGGCAGTGGCATAGCCATTCATGCGGCTTTCGTAATCGCCCCTTAAAAGACCATCCACATTAAATTTAATGAAATACTGCTCCTTCTCCGATTTAGATAAAAGAGACCGCACCATTGCCTGCTCCCATCTGACAAGCCAAGGCTCTAATGTATATTTAACAAATTCCAAACTCTGCTGCTCTATATTAGAAAAGCTCGATTTTTCAAGATCACCAACCATATGCGGCGGTACCCTAAAAATTCGAGCTATCTCATTGATTTGAAATTTTCTTGTTTCTAAAAACTGTGCCTGTTCCGGCGATATGCCGATAGGTGTATACTTCATGCCCTCTTCTAAAACTGCTATACGGTGAGCATTGCCGCTTCCTTGATAGACTGCATTCCAGCTTTCTCTTACTCTGGCAGGGTCTTTAACAATACCCGGATGCTCTAAAATTCCTCCCGGTGTCGCACCGTTAGCAAAGAACTTAGCACCATATTCCTCGCAGGCAATTGCCATTCCAACAGCATTCTTTGCCATTGCAATAGGGCTATACCCGACAAGTCCATCAAAGCCAAGTCCCGGAATATGCAGCACTTCGCTAGGTAAAAGCATAACTTCATTTGTATTAGCTCTATGGGCATCTTCCAAACTGCGTAAATACTTATAGTAAAGATTTCCGTTATCGTCCCTGTTAACGCTCATACGGTTTGGCATTAAGGGATACATGCCCACAACCTTACCCTTGCCATTACGAATAAGCTGGGCATAGGCATTTCCCCATAACAGCAGATGTGTCATAAGGGTTTCCCTAAATACAAAGGAGGTCATTTCTGGATTAGGCTCGTCATGCAGCAAAAAATACAACGGATTGTCCACTGCCTTATCCTTGCCGCCGCTGTCCGTGTATTTATATAAATGCAGCGGGAGTCCTGCCACTGCTTCTGCCAGCACCCTAACACAGGAATAAACCGCTGTCATCTGCATGGAAGAACGCTCGGTTACCATTTTACCGGCTGTACTTCCTCCAAATAAAAAATTATAGGCACTCCCTACAGTTACATTTTTAGGCTTATCCCTAGATTTAAAAAGCTTATTAATGGCATTAAAAATATTAATCATCTCCTCTTGAATTTACTCATACTAATTTTGTATTGTGCTATAATATTGTAAAAAAGGTGGTGTTAAAATGTTAAATGAATCTAATATCTCAAATGCTACTTACGAGTTACCAGAAGAATTAGAAATAATAGAGGGCTGGTGTGGCGGTAGCAATATTGATATTTATCCCATAAAAGATAACGAAGAAAAATTTGTATCATGGGATGATCCAGATAATGAACGATTACGCAAGTATGGCATATCTATAGATGAAGATGGATTTGCTGACACTGTTGAATTCTTTTTAGAAAGATACTTTGATGCAAATCTAATTTGGAACATAAATAACCATGTTAATTGCGATGGTACTTCATATGAACATTATGGTGAAAATTACTATACTTATAAAACACTAAACGAAATTCTTAATTCCATCGAAAGGACTATATTTCTTTTAGAAACTAATATAGAAAGCCCTGAATTAGATTCCTACTTTAACAATTTTCACTTTAAGCACTATGACGAACATCCCAGCAAAGACCCTCGTAAAATAAAAGATTACATTGAATTTTATAAATTCTTCATTACAAGAATGCGTAAAATGATGTCTGATGTTTCCGAATCTGAGATTATATGCTTTTCTGGGCCATAACACCGAAATTCCCCTATATTTACGACTATAAGAAAAGCAAGCCTCTCTCATCGTAAACTGATGCCCCATTATCATTTCCACAGCGAATTGCTCGGTCTAATGCCATTATTGTGGCTATTGCACCATCAATCTTCTCTGTGGATTTTTCTTTATCTGCCTTGATATTTCCGGCAGGATCTGTACGAATAAAAATATTATCCATCATCCACCTTAGAACCGGATGTCCGCTATGGGCTAGTCTTTCTTCAAGGGTAAGCTTCATAAGTTCTTTGGTCGGAGGACTCATGTCCTTAAATCCTTGGCCAAATGGCACTACAGTAAAACCCAATCCTTCCAAATTCTGCACCATCTGCACCGCACCCCATCGGTCAAAGGCAATTTCACGAATATTATATTTCTCACCTAACTGCTCAATAAATTTCTCAATATATCCATAATGCACGACATTGCCTTCCGTAGTCTGTAAATATCCCTGCCGTTCCCATATATCATAAGGAACATGGTCACGTTTTACTCTTAAATCCAAGGTTTCTTCCGGCAGCCAGAAATATGGAAGAATGCTGTATTTATCATCTTCATCTTCTGGTGGAAACACCAATACAAATGCTGTAATATCTGTGGTACTGGAAAGATCAAGACCACCATAGCAGACTCTTCCCTTTAAGCTTTCTTCATCTGTAGCAAAGGAGCAGGCATCCCATTTATCCATTGGCATCCAACGAATTGCCTGCTTTACCCATTGATTAAGCCTAAGCTGACGAAACGAGTTTTCTTCTCCCGGATTTTGTTTGGCAGATTCACAGGCAGCTTTTACCTTATCTATGCCAACCGTAATATCTAAAGAGGGATTAGCTTTCTTCCACACCTTAGGATCTGTCCAGTCATCTGTTTCTTTCGCACCGTATATTACCGGATAAAACGTACTGTCATGTTTTCTACCATCTAAAATATCCCCCGCTTTCTGATGAGTTTCATAACAGATAGAATGTGTATCCGTTCCGGCTGTTGTTATCAAAAAATATAAAGGCTGCATACGTGCATCACCGGAGCCCTTGGTCATAACATCAAATAGTTTTCGATTAGGCTGAGTATGCAGTTCGTCAAACACAACGCCATGAATATTAAAACCATGCTTACTGTAGGCTTCAGCTGATAATACTTGATAAAAGCTGTTTGTCGGCTGGTAAATTATTCGTTTCTGTGATGCCAGTATCTTTACTCTTTTATTTAGTGCAGGACACATACGCACCATATCGGCTGCAACCTCAAAAACGATTGATGCCTGCTGGCGGTCAGCTGCACAGCCATAAACTTCAGCTCGTTCTTCACCATCACCGCAAGTAAGGAGTAATGCCACAGCAGCCGCAAGCTCAGATTTACCTTGTTTTTTAGGTATTTCAATATAGGCTGTATTGAATTGCCTATACCCATTAGGCTTTAAAGTACCAAATACATCACGAATTATTTGTTCCTGCCAATCAATGAGTTCAAAAGGCTTACCTGCCCAGGTTCCTTTAGTATGGCATAAGCATTCGACAAAATTGACTGCATAATCTGCAGCAGCCTTACTATAAACGGAAGTTTTATCTTTGAATTTTGTGGACTTATATTTCTTCAACTTTCTCAAATGCTCACTCCCAATTAAGGCATAAAAATAACCGCTTAAAATCGGCTGTACTAGGAATAGAGCCTCCTGGCTCCGTTCCTTTTTTGTTTAATTATTTTCTTTTAAGATAATCGCTAAGGCAAGCTCTGCTCCTTCGCTTTCCGGTTCTACGTCCCAACCTCGGTCATAGTTTACTACAATCTCACCATCATGCTTAATCATTACCTTGGAAACCCTACCTCCTTCAATACCGTATTCACTGCCTTCCTCGTAAACCTTGGCTTGGTATTTGTAAACCTTTCCTCTGATTAAAATTGCTCCTTCTTTCCACATGGTGCCTGCCTCCTTTTGTTTTTGTACTACATATATCACTCTAAAGGCTCATGATAGCAAGTTATTTCTGTACAATAAAGCATATCTTTTATTGCTCTCCTGTAAGGATAAATCTTATATATTCCTTACTATGTTCTTCAAGAAAGATTACCAATTCGTAGTAGCCAAGCTCGTTAGCAAGATATTGAACCATATTAGTATCAAACATATTGGTGCGGCCGCTGTCACGAATAGAAAGTATCTGCTTTTTAATCGTTTCAGTCATTGTCACCGTCCCCAATCTTTACCGCTAGGTCTTCACCGTAAACAACATTAAGACCGCTGCCATTGTCCCAATCCACCATCAATGAAGCGGTATCATCCACCCCAGTAACAGTCCCAAGCGTTCCAAGAGGCGGTGCTTGGCAGTCATCCATTCTCACCAGTTCTACCCTTGTTCCTGCAGGGTATTCTCTGCGTACTTTCTCAACAATTTCTTTATTCGGAAATCTCATCGCTATTCATCTCCTTTTTCGCACCGCTCTTAAAGGCACTGCTGCCGTTAAGGTTCTTCAGCAGAATTTTACGGTCAGTTTTATAAATTTCTCCTATAAACCCCAATCGAAGAAGGAAACAGCGGAAAGCATATTTTTCATTGGGGACTTCCTTTTCCGTGCTGGAGATGCGTTTATGTTCTCGGCTCATTTTGCAGAGGGCAGAAATGAAATCCGTGTAAGCTTTGACGGTATCAGCAGCCAAGCCGTCTGAAAACCAAGGGAAGGAAATCTTATCTGCATCAATAATGATGGGAAGTTCGCTGATGCCCAGTGCCTTTTTGATAAGGCTGCTCTTGGATTCCAGAAGATTGGTAAGGTTGCCTGCAAGCACCGCATCCAATGGCATTGCCAC
>JALCSJ010000004.1 GCA_022653215.1 Acidaminococcaceae bacterium | reverse complement strand
GGGCACCGGAAACCTTGGCAGCTCTTTCGAAGTCCAAAATATTCAGGCCTTCACCAATATCCCAGTGAGCTTGCGGTGTAAAATCAAATTTGGTTGGTTCCATCCAGGTACGAACTACCGGATTGTCTACGTCGCTAGTACCGATTGGCACGTCATCTGCAGGCATATTAGGAATCTCATACATGATAGTTTTGAGCTTTTCTTCAACTTCTTTCAGCTCTTTATCATCTACGGCAATCTTATCGCCTAAAGCACGCATGGCAGCAATTTGTTCGTCGGCATTTTCTCCGGCTTTTTTCATTTTGCTGATTGCTTGACTGGCACTATTGCGCTGGCTTTTATCTGCTTCTACTACTTGCAGGATTTCCCGGCGTTTTTTTTCCAGTTCCACAAAATCGTCCAAGTTTCTGTCCATGTTCCGATTTTTCATGGCTTGAACGACTTTATCTACGTTTTCTCTGACGAACTTCATATCTAACATAGTAATACCCCCATAAAATTAACTTTATGCCTGCTATTATAGCACAAATAACTTATTATTTACAGTTTTTGCTTAATTATTTAATTTGACTCATAACTTTGCCAATGGCTTCAGGAATAATTAAATTGGCGCTGGCATCCATACCGGTAGCACCCTTATTAATCAGCACAAGTTTGTGACCACGGTAATATCTCACCAATCCTGCCGCCGGATAAACTACCAAAGAAGTTCCTCCGATAATCAGCATATCTGCCTCTGTAATAAACTGCGTGGCTGCCTCCAAAGTATCGTAATTGAGGCCTTCTTCGTAAAGCACTACATCCGGTTTAATCAAACCCCCGCACTTATCGCAGTGAGGAATTCCTTCATGGTCCTTCATATACTGAGCATCAAAGAATTTATGACACCTTGTGCAGTAATTTCTATGAACACTGCCATGAAGCTCCAGAACTGTTTTGCTGCCCGCGGCCTGATGGAGTCCATCAATATTCTGGGTAACAATAGCTTTTAGCTTGCCCGCTTTTTCCAGTTCTGCCAGTTTCAAATGGGCAGCATTGGGTTTTGCTGTCAGGCACAACATTTTATCATGATAAAATTTATAGAATTCTTCGGTGTTTTCCTCAAAAAAAGTATGACTTAAAATAGTTTCCGGCGGATATTTGTACTTTTGATTATACAGTCCGTCTACACTGCGAAAGTCCGGAATACCGCTTTCCGTAGACACACCTGCCCCACCGAAAAACACGATATTATCTGATTCCTTGACCATTTTCACAAACTTGGCAATATTAGCCTCTAATTCCTCTTTGTTCATGGTACTCACACTCCTTTATAGTGCTATTATACTACGAAAAAATAAAGGGGACGGACCTTTTTTATCAGCCAAAAATCCCGTAACTTTGTTCAGCTGCTACATTTAGAAACGGCTGCGTTTGAGGCTGAAACGCCGAAAAAAAGAGTACCCGAGGAAATGATAGACCACATCCTCATAGTACAAAAATCGCGTAGCTTTGCTCAGATGCTAGGAAGAGGTTGGTGGTGGGCGATGGGATAGAACATTTCGGTTCATCCCAGTGCCCACTGCCTGCCTCTGACAACGCAGATGAGTGAGGATACGCGATTTTATTATTTGTTCATCATTTCTTTGGCTTTCATAAGTCGTACCGTGCTGGCACGATCGTTTTCGGCTAGCTTCATAGTGATAAACTTAATATTGGTCTGCATTTCCGGAATCATAACATATTCCAGAGCATTAACACGACGACGGGTCTTTTCGATTTCATCCGCCAGCATGTTGCAGGTCTTTTCCACTTCTGCCAGTTCCAAAAGTTCCGGCAGATATTTTGTTAAATCCATTACGGAACTATCCAAATAACTGGAGGTAAAGGCAAAAGAATAGGGCACTTCTGTAGTATCCTCTTCAGTAGCACCGGTGTAAGTAATAGTAGGCACATCCACGCTCATAACGTTTTTCTCACCTACTTCAAACTCCGCACTGCGGGCAGGATAAAGCAGAGCCTCGCTCATGCTGAGATAGCCCATTTCTGCTCTAGCTTTACTGAAGTTCTTAGAAACAGCTAAAAGATGTGCTTCCATTTTTTGGCGCAAATCATTGTTTCGTCTAATATAAATCATAAATTGACGAACCATTTCATCACGCTTATCTTTAAGCAGCTTATGCCCCCTGACAGCTGTGGCCAGCCTGTTTTTCAGGCGGGTTAGCTCCATACGTGTAGGGTTTATGTTAGTAGCCATGGGTTATTCCCCCTCGGTTGTACCGTTGGCCGGCTTGTAATACTTATCCAGGTATTCGTCACGAATACGTTTCAATTCACTGCGTGGCAATATTCCCAGCAATTTCCAGCCTAAGTCCAAAGTCTCTTCAATGGAACGATTGGTGTTATAGCCCTGAGATACATATTGCTTCTCAAATTCATCGGAAAATTGAGCATATAGCTTATCTACTTTGCTTAATGCTGCATCTCCCAAAATGGTAGCCAATTCTTTGGCCTGTTTACCACGGGAATAGGCAGCAAAAAGCTGGTTCATAGTGTCGGCATGATCCTCACGGGTCTTGCCTTTACCAACGCCTTTATCTTTCAAACGGGACAGAGACGGCAAAACGTCAATAGGAGGTGTCAGTCCTTTTCTGTACAGTTCACGAGACAAGATAATCTGACCTTCTGTGATATACCCTGTTAAGTCAGGAATTGGGTGAGTCTTATCATCTTCAGGCATAGACAGAATAGGAATCATGGTAATGGAACCCTTTTTATTTCTGATACGGCCGGCTCTTTCGTACATAGTTGCCAAGTCAGTATACAGATAACCGGGGTAACCACGACGACCGGGCACTTCTTTACGAGCTGCGGAAATTTCACGAAGAGCATCAGCGTAGTTGGTAATATCAGTGATAATAACCAATACGTGCATATCCAGTTCGAAAGCTAAATATTCGGCAGCGGTGATAGCCATACGAGGTGTAGCAATACGTTCTACAGCCGGGTCATTAGCCAGGTTGATGAACACCACCGCACGCTCTAGAGCACCGGTTCTGTTAAAGTCATTCATGAAGAAGTTGGCTTCTTCGAAGGTAATACCTACGGCAGCAAAAACAACGGCGAAACCTTCGCCGGTGCCCAGTACCTTTGCTTGACGGGCAATCTGAGCAGCTAACTGAGCATGGGGCAAACCACTGCCTGAGAACACAGGAAGTTTCTGACCACGAACCAGAGTGTTCAGTCCGTCAATGGCACTAACGCCGGTTTGAATAAATTCAGCAGGATAGTCACGGGCTGCAGGGTTCATAGGAACACCGTTAATGTCCTTATATTCCTCGGGAATAATAGGAGCGCCGCCGTCTTTAGGACGACCCATACCATCAAACACACGTCCTAACATGGCAGGAGATACTCCTAATTGAATACCATGACCCAGGAAACGGGCCTTGGAGTCATCAATCTTTAAGCCCTGGGAGCTTTCGAACAACTGTACCAAAGCTTTGTCCCCGTCTACGGTCAATACTTTGCCGCTACGGGTTTCGCCGTTGGCCTGGTAAATTTCTACCAGCTCGTCGTATTTAACCCCTTCAACGTGATCTACCATCATCAGAGGGCCTACTACTTCGCGAATTGTCTTATAATCTTTACGCATTAGCTTCACCCTCCTCCGTTAAGTCTGAAAATGCTTTATCCATTTCTTTACTTAATGCTGCGAATTTTTCTTTTTCTTCTTTTTCGGGAATATATTTTGCTCTGCCTATATGTTCACGAATAGGCATATCAATCAGTTTATCCAGTTGAACATGCTGTCCCAAAGCAGCCAAAGCTTTATCATACCAAGTAATAATTAATTTCAGCATATTGTACTGCTTATTCAAAGAAGTGTAAGTATCAACATCATCAAAAGAATTCTGATGGAGATAATCTTCACGAATGGAACGGGCACATTCCATAGTAATACGGTCCTTGAATCCTAATGCATCAATACCAACCAAACGGACGATTTCGTTTAAGCTGGCTTCTTCTTGAAGAATACCCATGGTCTTACCAACCAGTTCTCCCCAGTCAGGAGCTACGGCACTATTGAAATAGGTCTTCAACCGGTCTGAATACAAAGAATAACTCTGTAACCAGTCAATAGCCGGGAAGTGACGAGCATAGGCCAAAGAAGCTGACAAACACCAGAATACCTTAACAATACGTAATGTAGCCTGAGAAACCGGCTCTGAAATATCACCGCCGGGAGGCGAAACTGCACCAATGGCAGAAACTGCTCCTACCCGCTTTTCTTTACCAATGCAGTCAACTACACCGGCTCTTTCGTAGAACTCTGCCAGACGGGAAGCCAGGTAAGCAGGATAGCCTTCTTCACCGGGCATCTCTTCCAGACGGGAGGACATTTCACGGAGGGCTTCTGCCCAACGGGAAGTGGAATCAGCCATAATGGCGACTTTGTAGCCCATATCTCTGAAATATTCTGCCAGGGTAATACCTGTGTAAATAGATGCTTCACGAGCTGCCACAGGCATATCGGAAGTATTGGCAATCAAAACGGTACGTTTCATCAAAGGCAAACCGGTACGAGGATCCTTTAAAGCAGGGAACTCGTTCAAAACATCGGTCATTTCGTTGCCACGTTCACCGCAGCCTACATAAATAATAATATCTGCATCGGCCCATTTAGCCAGCTGATGCTGAATAACTGTTTTGCCGCTGCCGAAAGGACCTGGTACAGCTGCCACGCCGCCTTTGGCAATGGGGAACAGTGTATCAATAACTCTCTGGCCGGTAACCATAGGTTCATCCGGAGCCAGCTTGTCTTTATAAGGACGTGCTACACGAACAGGCCAAGTTTGGAGCATAGGATATTCTGTAACATTGCCTTCTTTATCTTTAATTTTATAAACCGGTTCAGTAATAGTTGCTTCACCGGAATAAATCCACTCAACAGTACCGCTCTTACGAGGGGGCAGCATAATCTTATGAAGTACAGCAGGAGTTTCCTGTACAGTACCGATTACATCTCCGCCGATTACTTCATCCCCAACTTTAGCAACAGGAACAAATTCCCATTTTTTCTTTCTGTCCAGCTTAGGAACATCTATACCGCGGGTAATACGGTCTCCGGCTATTTTATAAATTTCAGTTAAAGGTCTTTGAATACCATCGAAAATACTTTCAATCAAACCGGGTGCCAGTTCCACAGACAAAGGCGCACCGGTAGTTTCTACAGGTTCACCGGGCCCCAGGCCTGCGGTTTCCTCGTAAACCTGAATAGAGGCCTTATCTCCTCTTAATTCAATTACTTCACCAATCAGATGCTGTTTACTGACTCGGACCACGTCATATAGATGAACGTCGCCCATACCTTCAGCAACAATCAACGGACCGGATACCTTTATAATAGTTCCACTCATCGGTTTTTTCCCTACCCTTCTTTGAATAGAATGTCAGCGCCAACCGCTTTTTCTACATTGGACTTAATCCGTTTCATACCTAATCCCAGAGACTTTGTCCCGGCAGGAATGGGTATAATGGCAGGAAAGGTTGCGGTCGCATACATATTAATTACTTCTTGTACCAGCTGAGCTGCAGTTTCCGTAATATAAATTATTACATAGCCGCCCTCGGCCAGCTTGTGAATCCTTTGCTCTATTTGTGCTTTTTCTGTTTCGTAGAAAACATCGAAACCAACAGCCTTATAAATCATTACAGAGCTGGGATCACCGATTACTGCTATTTTGCGTTTTTCCATAATCTTACCTCCCCGGCAAAACTCTTGTTAAATCAAGAGCTCCGGCACTTGAGCTTCAAAGCCCCCTTGTTTTGCTCCAAAGATAACTCGTAAAGCTCTTGCCTCTGCATCTCTGGCCATTAGGTACCCTACCACGGGACCCAAAGACTCACAGTTCGACTTTTCTTTCCGCAGAATCTCCAAAAGATTCGTATTCATGCGATTGACAATAACAGACAGGTCGTTGGTCTGCACATATTCGTTAACAGCCTGAGCAATAGCAGAACCGTTCTTGCCTGTGTTAAGCTTAGCTGCCAATTGTTCAGCAGGTGTTTCCATATTCTCTGAAAATGTTTTCAAATCAATGGCTCCTGCCTCAACCAGCACCAAACGAAGCTTATCAACATCCCATTTCATCAGTCTGGCTCTGACTAAGCTTTGCGTATTAAGGAAATCTGCCCACAGGGAAAAATAATCTTTAATGAAACCCTGCTGGTTTTTTTCTTGTAAAACTTTTGCTATTTCTTTAAACATGGCACCATCAATCTGAGCGCTGAACTGAAGAGGATCGGTTCCTCTGACTAGGTCTGCCTCGATTTTGTTCATGGTGTTTTTATATACTTCCGGCAAATCGTCGTAATATTTCGTAGAAACAGCATCTTTTAACAGTTCCAGGGAAAAAGCACCACCCTCTCTCAGAAACTCCCCTGCATCGGTGCCTAATAACCGTGCTTTAAGAAGAGTTTTGAGATTATGGGTATCTACCGGCAACAGGAAAAGACTGATAAGTTCCCGATCCGGAGTCAGTTCCATAATGCGTTTTCTGGAAAGCTGCATTTGCTCACGAATAATCTTATCTATTTCCCCTTCTTGGAGAAGAGCTTCGGATACGCCTTCCGCATAACCGGTCTCCAAAAGAGCTGCTTGTGCCTCTTTAACAGTAGGAGCTTCCATGATTCTTCTCAGCTGAGCTTGAGTAAGCAAGTGAGTAGACAGAACACTGATACTGCCTATGGCAAATTCTAAGCTGCTTTGAGGCATATCACTTCACCTCCGTACCAAACAGGATGTCAGCTACATTCTTTTCCTCCCGGGTACGGATGTCTTGCAGAAGAGTAGCAAAGGAGCCATCATAATCACTGGTCTTACCAATAAGCATAACCCCGCCTTTAAAGGCTGCAGGCTTATCGCTTAAGGTTAGCTCACCCTTTTTGCCGGCTTTGGTCAATGCTTCGTTCAGCTTAGCCAAAAAACCGTTTTTATATTTATCCGCATCTTGGGACGGTACTTGAAGTTTTTCCGTACCGGTTGTACTGGCACCTACTACAATATTGGTAATTAATTCTTGCCATTTATCTTCAGGAAGTTTCGCCAAAGCTTCTTCTGCACCGGCAAAAGCCTTTTCAATAACATCACGTTTGCTGCCCAGAGATTTCTTTCTGGTATCCAGCTCGGCAATCAATACCTGACGACGGCCTGCTTCATCAGCCTCAATTGTGGCCGCGTTGTTAATCCCTTTAATTTGCTCTTGGGCATCAGCCATAATTTTTGCTTTGATGTTAGCTGCTTTTTGTTCCGCGGCAGAACGAATGCCTGCTGCGTTGTCTTTAGCTTCCTGCTGTATTTTTTCTATAATCTTGTTTGCTGCCACAGTACTTTCCTCCTTACTTATTAGATGTTAATACCGTAAACCATTAAGAAGGAAATAAGTAAAGCCAATACAGCGTAGGTTTCAACCATAGCTGTCATGGTAATACCTTTACCAAATTCTTCAGGACGCTTAGCGGTCAGATAAATACCTGCTGCAGCAACTTTACCCTGAGCAATAGCGGAAAGAAGACCGCCGATGCCCATAGGAAAAGCAGCAAAGAATAATGCTAAACCTTGGAATGTTGTTAATTCCTTAACACCTGCGCCGCCTACGGCACCAATCTTTAACAAAATAATGAAAGCAATCAACAGTCCATAAATACCCTGGGTACCGGGCAAAGCCTGCAGCACCAAAACATTACCGAACTTATCAGGATCTTCTGCTACAACACCACTACCTGCTTGGCCGGCAATAGCCAGACCTTTTGCACTGCCTACACCTGCCAAGGCTGCTGAAAATGCTGCTCCGCCAAAAGCTAAGGCTGTTCCTAATGTAATCATAATTAAATCCTCCTTAAATTTTCCAATTTATTTAGTTACTTCTGTGTATTTGGTTCTTAAAGCAAGAGGCACGAAAGCACGACCGCCGGCTTCAAAAAACTTACCGAAAAATTCAATGTACTGCAACCGGGAACTATGAACGAAAGCACCTAATACATTGATGATAATGTTGAAGGTGTGTCCGCCGATAAGCAGTAAAACTGCAACTACAACTCCTACAGGACCCATGCCAAGAAGCATTTGAGCAATGGTATTAATAACCATGCCGATAACACCTGTAGCCAGACCTAAAGCGAAGATACGTGAATAACTAAGCAAATCGCTTAAATAACTGCTGATATTATATAAGCTCAAAAGCCCACCGATTAGCCGTGAAATAATACCTTTCTTTTCCCGTCCTCCGAAAAGCAGGATAATAGCTGCTCCAAAGAGAGCCAGGTATTTTCCAATCGGGCCTTCCGCCATACCCATGCAGAAGAAACCTGCAAACATGATAAGCCAGCTGATCTGATCGCAAACTGCTCCCATAATATCTCCGGCTTTTATCAAGGTATAAACCTTGATAAGCATGCCGCAAACTAAATGGATAGCCCCCAGTCCAAAGCACAGAACCAGCATTTTAATGGGTTCGTTCATAGGAACAAAGAGCAGCGGATGCCATTCTAATCCAAACCAGCCTCCAAACATAGCCCCCCAGATTACCGTGGAAATACTGCCGAAGAAAATAACCATAGTTAATTTTCCTGCAAAGCCCTGAGGCTTAAACAATTTCATGGCAATAAAGAGAGCAATGGTAAGAACCAAACCATAGCCTGCATCAGAAAGCATCATCCCAAAGAAAATGAAATGGAAAGGTGCCATCATTAAATCCGGGTCTACAGTGCCTACTTTAGGCCGTGAATATAATTCCACAACTGATTCATAGGGTGCCACCAGTTTATTGTTTTCCATGACAGAAGGAGGAATTTCCCCTTCCTTTGGTTCTCTGAAGGTCAGCTCATAGGCATCTGTGACACTTTTAACAGCTGTTTCTACTTGCTGAGTACGGTCATGCCGAACCCAACCATGGAGGCAGAAAGTTTTTATTGTTTCAGTACCGCCGTTAGCCAGTCTATCGCCTTTTGCTGCCAATTGATCGGCATAAAGAGCAATTTGGTCTTTTTGTCCGGCAATTTCTTTAGCTTTGCTTTCCAGCTCCAAAGCTGCTTTTTCCTTCTTTTCAGCTTCTGTCTTCAACTCCCGGACTACCTGGGTAGCAAGGCCGGTACCTTTAGGTAAAAGAGCCTCGGTAAAATTATGCTCCTTCAGGATATGTTTTATTTCTTGAGACTGACTCTTATGGGCAATTACCACCAGGGCAATACCTTCAGGGCCAATACCTAAGCGGTTAATATCCACCAGGGATTTTTCTGTTGCTTTTAAATACCCTTCCAAATCTTCTTCCGGAAGATAGCCTACAAAACAATCTGTTGTTTCCGTTCCCTTAAGCTCTTCCAGAGGAATATCCAGCTTAAGCCAGGGGTTTAGGCTTTCTGCTTGACTAAGCAAGGTCGCTCCTTCATTACGAAGAGTGGCAATCTGACTGGCTAAGTTCTCTGCCTCATCCATGGCCTGTTGACCGCCTTTGGATTCCAAAAGGAACTGTTGATAAGGAACCGCTAATTTAGGAGCCAAAAGAGACTTTTTAGCACCATGACTGTCAAGGAAATGAATAGCTTCCTTAGCTTTATCCAATTGACTGGTAACTTCTTCTGCTCCCGGCAGAGAAGTTTTGTCGTCCGTTTGGATAAGCATTACGTTGCCGTCTTTTTGCAAAGCCAGCAGTAAGGCCTCCCGGTCGTCTTTAAGGGCATATAAAGTTAGTCTTTTCATTGGAACTAACATTTTAGACCACGACCTTTTCTACAATATACTTTGCTGCCTGAGGAATTTTTTCTCTGGCTGCTTTTGTCAGTTCTTCATCAGCCGCAGATCTTTTATTCAAAAGCTCCTGAGCTTTTGTCTTAGCCTCTGCTTCTGCTTGGGCTACTACTGCTTTTGCCTTGTTTCTGGCCTCCACGATAAGAGCTTGAGCCTCCTGATGTGCTTTGTCTTCAGCATCTCTTAGTAAGTTCCGGGCTTCTACGGTTGCCAATTGTTGGGATTCATCCGCGGCTTTTTCCGCAGCTTTAATTTCTTCAATCATTGACAATTTTATCACCACCTTTGTCTGAATTTAATTGCATCTGTTATTTTAAAGTAAGCTTGTTAAATGTAAATTGCTCACCCGGCATTCCATATGCTACCAGCTTTTTGCCTTTTTCCATGTCACCGGTAAAGTTGATAACTGTACTGCCGGTTCCCTGCATTTTGTATAATCCTTCTTCAATCAAATAGTGTTCTACATCGGTAGCAGTTTCTGCCGCCGGGTCAATTACCTGAACATTAGGCCCCATAGACTTTTGGATTTCTCTTTGCAAAAATGGGAAGTGAGTGCAGCCTAAAATAACCACATCTACCCCTGCCCTTTTAACTGCGTCAGTATATTCCATAATAGCAGCAGCCATTTCCGGTGTACCGAACTTGCCGGCTTCAACTAAAGGTACAAACTTAGTGCAGGGTACTCCATAAACCTGTACTCTGGAATCAATAGCATTATAAGCTTTCTGATGCATGTGAGAATTAACAGTGAACTGAGTTGCAAACAAACCGATTTTATGTTTTTTGCTGGCAGACAAAACCATCTTCTCACCTTTAGACATACCGATAAGGCCAAATTTGTGAGCCTTCTGCAAAGTTTTCATACCCAATGTGGTAATAGTATTGCAAGCGGAAACCACTAATTTAACATTTTGGGTATCAAAAAAGCACAGCATTTGTTCCACAAATTTGCGGATTTCTTCCTCGCTGCGCACGCCATAAGGAGCTCTGGCCGTATCTCCCAAAAAAATGAAATTTTCAGCAGGCAGCTTCCTTCTCAATTCTTTGAGAACAGTTAAGCCACCTACGCCTGAATCCAAAACACCAATAGACATATCTTTCGTTGCCATTTTGCTTCCCTGCTTTCCATAATAGTAATTTTTTAATAGTAAAAATAATATTTTGCTTATAGTCGATTGAATGATTGATGATTTATTACTAATGTATTACATTTTAGCGTTAAACGAAACATACATATTTATTATACTATATTTTTGGTGATTTTTGTAAATTATACTATATTTTCGTAAAAAAATCACATTTTAAGAAAAAAGGCACTAAACACTTTTTCAAGTGCCTAGTGCAATAATTTCATTTCATTATGAATTTTTGCCAAAAGGGAAAACTGCTAAGAACAATAATGAGCAAAAGCACGATGTAGTCTAGGCTTTTCAGGGTTTGAGGCTGCATATTTTTATAAGTATTGGCACCAAATCCTTTGAGCTCCATAGAAAGAGCCAATGTGTCAGATTTAGCTATGGCCCGCATTACCAGTGGCTTTACCACTGCTAGATAGGCGTAGAGCCGCTTTAATACATTGCCTCTGTTAGAATAACCGCGACAAGACTGAGCATCCAGTGTGTTAGCGCTGTCTGCTAGAAAATCCGGCACAAAGCGTAAAGCCGTTGTCAGCATGAAGGCATATTCACAAGGCATGTGAAATTTCTCCACGAGAGCCTGAGCAATATCCTGAATTTTTGTAGCTGCCAGAAGGTCCAAAAAAGCCGTAGTCATAACAAACATTCTAAGACCCCCTGTTAAGGAAATATAAAGGGAAGACCCAAACAGCAACTGTAAAACAATCATCATGCCGGTAAATACAGTCAAAGCGCCAATGGCCGCCATAGTCATTCTATCGTGTTTTATATAAAGAAGCAGTACCAATTCTAAAGCCAAAAGAGTAGCAACTGCCGGTATGGGAAGCAGAAAAACCCAAGCAGTAACCGCAAGAACCAGAATTAATTGAGTAAAAGCCGTGATTCTCATTTCGCTTCCGCCCCCTTTAGTTCCAGACCATTGCAGAATGCTGCTGTTTCCAGAGCATTAATGCCAAAAACAGCCCCTAATTTTGCCAGGGGAGGCTGGGTCAAACCCCAAGGTGCCAGGTCTTTAATACCGTCAAAAAGCTTCTCCGTAGCCCCATCAAAAACCAAGTCTCCGTCAAAAAGGACCAAGGAACGTTTGGTATATTTTCTGGCTATTTCCATATCGTGAGTAATAAGAATAATCGTAATATGTTTTTCTGTATTAAGTTTTTTTAGATAATTCATCATCATTTCTTTTTCCTGCTCATCCTGACCGTTGGTAATTTCGTCCAGAATAAGATTTCTTGGATTTAAAGCCAGGGCCGCAGCCACTCCTAAACGACGTTTTTGTCCAAAAGACAAACTGCGGGGATAGATATCCGCAAACTCTGACAAACCCATAGCTTCCAAGGCCAGTTCTACCTGATGCTTGATGTTTTCTTCGGAAAGCTCTTTATTTTTTAAACCATAGGCTACTTCGTCAAAAACTGTATCCTCCAGAATCTGTAAATCAGGATTTTGGAAAACATAACCGATTTTATCTGCCAAATCCGCCGGTTCGCATTTTTCTATATTATTACCGTCTATCAGTACCTGACCGCTTCTGGGATGGTCTAAAGCCATAAACAGCCTGGTAAGGGTAGTTTTGCCGCTGCCATTATGTCCTAAAAGTGCCAGACTCTCCCCATCGGCAATCGAGCAGCTGATATCGTGAAGAACAGGCTCCCCACGGCGATAAGCAAAGTTAACTTCTTGTGCTTCTATCATTTACTTATCCTCCCTTGGAATTTTTCTTGTAATTCTTCTTGAGCTTCTTCTTCACTGCGCCAATCTCCCAGCTTGATACCAAACCGCTGTTCCAGGTTGAACTTTATCTGCCATAATCTGGGCAGGTTCTCTCTTAAAACAGGATTGTCATAGGTTACTTTGGCTGCATCCATCACAGGTCCTTTGGCCGCAATCTGTCCATTATCTACAATAACCATATGAGTAGCATAAGGCAGCAGATTATTAATGTCATGTTCCACAACAACTACTGTCATATTGTATTCTTTATAAATTTTATAAAGCAAGGCATACAAAGATTTTGCCCCATCAGGATCCATGGCAGATACCGGTTCGTCCAAAACCAGTACTTCCGGATGAACAGCCAGTACTGAAGCCAGAAGCAGTCTTTGTCTCTGACCGCCGGACAATTCATCCAGCTGGTAATTCTCCCTGCCCGGTAATCCTACATCGGTTAAAGCTTTTTTGGTTCTTTCGGCAACTTCCTGGGGCTTAAAGCCATGATTTAAAAGGCTGAAAGCCACTTCTTCTCCTGCCGTCAAAGATACTAGCTGGCTTTCATAATCGTCCAGCATCAAACCTACCCGCATAGCTAAATCAGACACGCGTTTACCTTTAACGTTTTCTCCCAAGATTTCTATATCCCCGGAATAACTGCCTCCGTAATAAAAGGGCACTATCCCAAGCATAGCCTTACATAAAGTGGTTTTCCCCGCGCCGCTGGGTCCTGCCATAACGGTAAAGGCCCCTTGGGGAATAGCAAGATTCACATTTTTTAAAACCAACTGGCTATTTAAATATTTGAAATAAAAATTCGTAAAATTAATAACTGTCTCACTCATCTTTTTTACCTCCCTGCATAAAGAACAATCTTCTGACAGGAGTGTAAAGAACCTGAGTCACAATCCCATTGACCACGCCTACAATAGCAACTACCGGCAGCATGGCTGTAACCCACATCATAATGGGTAAATTCAAAACTAGTTTCAAGATAAAAGTAAATACGCCGCCGCTTATCATGGTAGCAATGCCACCAATAATAAAGCCCTTGAATTTAAATTTTTCCAGGTGTGCTGCTAAAAACAGTTTCACTAACAGACAGGCGGTAGTGGCTCCTGCTAATTCGCTGGCAATATTGCCTAAAGGGAACGCGGATTTGGAAGAGGGCACAATAGTAAGACCGGCCACAAACCCGATGCCTAGGGCCCTGCTAAGGCTGGGATTAGTTAAAGAAATGGTGATGGAATACATAGCAATGGTCCAGTTTGGTGTTACCCCGCCAATATTAGGACTGATTGTGTGCAAAATAATGCCAATAGCTAATAATAAAGCTGTTACAGCCACCCATCTATGACTGTCTTTGGCAGCAGGCACATTAATTAAAACCGGTTGTTTCTCCATAAACATACTCCTTTGTATTAACATTTAAGCTTATAGTTTGCGCTTTTGTTTACAAACTATACATAAGAGTTTATTGTTTTATAAGACTATTGTCAACTAAATTATTGCTTTTAATTATGGGGATTTTATAGTAAAATAGTAGGAAAGAATGTTTTTTATTAAATTTGGACAGAAAGTTGTGATATTGTGAAAATCTCTACCAAAGGACGGTATGCCTTGCGTTTAATGTTAGACTTGGCCACCAGTGATCCAACTACCTTTACGACTATTAAGAGTATTTCCCAAAGACAGGACATTTCCGAAAAATATTTGGAACAAATTATTACCCAATTGAATAAGGCGCATTTTGTGCAAAGCGCCCGGGGGGCACAAGGGGGCTATAAGCTCAGCAAAGACCCACGGTCTATTACTGTAGGTGAAGTTCTGCGTATCATGGAAGGCTCTCTGGCACCGGTCAGCTGTCTGGAAAAGGGGCAGCGCTGCACTAGGGCCTCTAATTGCGTGACTTTGGTTTTATGGAAAGAAATTCAAGACGCTGTGGATAAAATCGTGGACAATACTACTTTGGCCGATTTAATAGCCAGACAAAAAACTATGACAAAATAAAAACAGGTTCTTAACATAGATTATGTTAAGGACCTGTTTTTATTTAATTAAAGGCTGTGAGAAAATCTCGCATACAGTTGGCTGTACCGCGTTTTACCGCTTTAGCCTTACTGGGCTGACCGATTTTCCAGAAATTAATAGAGGAGGAAGAACCAATATCTTCTACAGTTTGGTTAAACAGATACTTTTTCTCCTTCACATCTACACATTTTAGTTTCATGGCAACTACAGCAGAAGCAGTCTGAGAACCGGCGATTACCATAAAGCCGGTTTCTTTTTGTCTAACAGGCAACATATTAATATATATTACCCGATCTACTCCCATAGCCTGCCCCAGTGTAACCATTTCCTTAAGCACAGGAGCATCGGAATTCTCCAGAGGATAAGATTTCATGGCTTCATTTACCAATTTTGCTCCCGCGACTTTAACTTTGCCTTTGTTGGGATATTTGGTTTTTAGGGCCTCTTTTATAGCGTTAACAGCCATTTCCCGGCTGCGTCCTTCTAATCCGGAAGCGTCTACGTAAGGCAGTACTGCCACGGAATATTTGGCTTTAGAGGCCTCAATATCGCCTTTAGCTTTGCCAAATTTTGTCTCACCTGTATCTGCTACGCCAGTGGAAATACTATCAATAGAGCTTTCTTCTTTGTCTGCCAGGACACTTGTGGTTATACTAAAAGCCAAAAGAGTGCCAAGGCATATGCTTAATATTTTTTTCATTTTAGAACTTGTAAGTAGCTCCCAGATTGATACTATGGGTCTTAAAAGATTCATTATGGTCAAAGTCTTTATACTTTGTATCATTGTAGAATAGGTTTGCTTCCCAATTCTTGGTAATATCATAACCCAAACCAATTTCATATTGGGTAATAGTATTGCCTATACCGAACTTAGCCCAGGCATTGGTTCTCTCGTTAAGACCAATCTTGCCAATAGCACCTACCTGGTAACCGCTGGTGGATTGAGAATCTCCGTAATATTTGCCCTTATTATATACATAACCGCCAAAAAGATCAAAGTTAGGAGTAAATTGATATATTAAATTTACCTGGTGAGACTGCACAGAAGAACTATGGTCTCCTTCATGAGAAGCATATAAATAGTCTAATGCTAATTTATCACTTACACCATAAGTAGCTCCCAGACGATATCTGGTGTCGCCGCCCAAATCTTGGGTATACTTATCTCCATCAATTTTTAAACCTGAACCAAAAGACAGGGATGCATCAATCTTGCCTTTGCCTGCTTCGATTTTAGATAAAGGTGATGCAAAACTTACGGATGATACCAATAAACCGGCCACTAAAGTACCTAAAAGTAATTTTTTCATATTTTTCAACCTCCTAAAAATAACTCTGTTTCTTTATTATACTATTTTTCTATGGTTAAGGAAACATTTTTTTGTTTTTTACGCAAAATCAACCCTATGATAAAGCCCAATAAGGAAGGTAGTACCCAGCCCATACCCAAAGCAAAGAAAGGCAATTCCTTGTAAATACCCAGCAGATTTTGGACCAGGCCAAGATTTTTGGCCACTGCCGGCAAAGCGTTTAAAGCATCGCCCAGAGCTGCCACTGCTGCTGCCACTGTGGTCCACCGGTAAACACTGGTATACGTCCCGCAAAAAGCGGAAAAGAAAGTGAGAAGAATCAAGGTAATAGCCAAAGGGTACAAGAACATTAAAATAGGAATAGCTAAAGTAATAATTTGAGTCAAACCCATATTCGCCACTAAAAACGCTACGCCTGTAAAAATAAAGACATAACCTCTGTACTGAATTTTCCCGGGAAACAATTCTTCAAAGGTCTGGCTGCAAGCTGTAATAAGGCCGATAGCTGTTTTCAGGCATGCCAGCGTCACAATTATAGCCAACAGGACAGCCCCCACAGAACCAAAATAATACTTGGCAATCTGTGCCAAAGCTAAACCACCATTGGGAGAAATAGTTAATTTACCAAGACTGGCAGTCCCCATCCAGGTCAAAGCTCCGTAAATAACGGACATGAGAATAACACTGACAATGCCTGTCTTTAAAGTTCCCTTAGCTATATCTGCCGGAGATTGTACTCCCATACCGTGCAGTGTCTTGGCCACAATAATGCCGAAAGCCAGGGATGCCAAAGCATCCATAGTATTGTAACCTTCTGTAAAACCTTTGAAAAAACTTTGGGTCTTATAGAGTCCCTGAGGAAGCGGTTGTGCTACTGTACCCATGGGACCGCTTAGGGCCGCCCCAAGTAAAATAGCCAGAAAAACCAAAAACAAGGGATTGATCAGTTTACCTACCCAAACAATAATTTTGCTGGGTTGTAAAGAAAAGAGCAAAGCTACCAAGAAAAAACAGAAAGAGAAAATAGCCAGATACAAGCTTTGGTTAGCTGCTCCCACGTATGATGCCAACCCGATTTCGTAGGACACGGTTCCTGTTCTGGGAAGAGCAAAAGCCGGTCCAATGGTTAAATATAACATAATGGTAAAGAATTTAGCATAAGCAGGATGCACTCTGGATGCCAAATCATTAAGACCATCGCTGTTCGAAATACCCATGGCCACAATGCCCATAAATGGCAGTCCCACCCCGGTAACTAAAAAGCCTAAAGTCGCAGGCCATAAAGCATTACCTGCTTCTTGACCCATATGTACCGGAAAAATTAAATTCCCTGCTCCAAAAAATAACCCAAACAACATAGACCCGATGTAAATAAATTGTTTTGTAGATAGTTTTGTGTCCACTGCTTGACCTCCATAAATTTTTTCCCCCAATAGTATTGCATTTTGTGCTGCTTCTTGACACCAATTTATTTTTATACGGTGACAATAGTCAATTTTATCTTATTTTTCTGTTTTTGCCAATAGCCGGTCAGAGACAATTGGCAGTTCGTACTTACTTAGCCGTTAGACCTCCGTCTATGGGAATAATAGCCCCTGTCATAAAACTGTTCTCCGGTGAAAGGACAAAAGCAATTACCCGGGCAATTTCTTCCGGAGTGGCAATTCGCCCCAAAGGATATACTGCAGCCATTTCTTCTTTGGTATAACTACCGGCCGCCAATTGTTTCGCCACTAAAGGCGTGTCCACATCTCCCGGACAAACACAGTTAACTCTGATATAAGGGGCCAAATCCAAAGCCAGAGACCTGGTAAAAGCCACTACGGCGCCTTTAGCCGCACTATAAAGACTGCAGCCATAGTTACCGGAAATACCTGCATCAGAAGCTACATTAACAATTGCTGCTTCCTTCGCCAAAGATGGTAATAGCTCTTTGGTAAGGAAAATTGTACTCTTTAAATTATTGTTGAGAACACGTTCATATGCTTCTTCCGTTATCTGCTCCGGCCTCTCCTCTTCATAGGTCCCGGCGCAATTAACCAAAAAATCCAACTGTCTCTGAACCGGCCTTGTTTGTGGCGTGCTTTTATCAGTTACTTTCAATATTGCTCCTGCCGCTTTTTGACATTCTCTGACCATACTGAGGTCTGCTTGCACAAAAGCAGCCTGAGAGCCTAAATAGGTTGCTGCCTCCTGGCCTTTAACTCTATCACGTCCTACAATTATGACTCTGGCACCTTTCTCCAGTAAAATTTTCGCTGTAGCCAAACCAATACCGGACGTACCTCCGCTGATAACACCTGTTTTTCCTTGTAAATTAGTTGTCACTTTTCCACCTCATTTTCCGGCTTAACACTGAGCATCTGCAGCCAAAGGTTCCGGCAAACTCACCACTACACTGGTCGCTACTGCCGGTTTGCTTTCCATGTGAACCTCCATATGGTGCCTTTCCGCAATTTCTCTGGCAATGGAAAGTCCCAGCCCTGTACCTGTTTTATTCTTCTCATTTCTGGTCTTATAAAATCTGTCAAAAATATGAGCCAGTTCATGGTCCGGAACTCCGCAGCCATGATCCGTAACTTTTACCGTACGACCGGACATAGTAACCTCTACCCGACTGCCTGCAGGAGAAAATTTTATGGAATTGTCTACAAAAACCATGAACATTTGCCTTATTCTTCCATAGTCTCCCATTAAAGGATAAAGTTTGTTATCTGTAACAAAGGTTATATTAATATTTTTATCCTGTGCCAGTCTAGCTCCGCTATGATAAACATCTTGTAAGATATCATAAAGATTAACTTTGGTCATTTCTATTTTAAAATTGGTGTTCTGCAATCTGGATAAATCCAGCAAATCATTAATCAGTCGCTGGAGAAAAAGGGTTTCCTTCAGCATTTCCTCATGGTATTCACTTACTTGTTCAGGTTCTGTTACAACTCTATCGCATAAAGCCTCCAGAGAACCACGAATTACTGTTACCGGCGTCCGCAGTTCATGAGAAATATTGGCAATGAAATCCTTCCGCAATTGATCTAATTGGGCGCTTTCCTTACTGGCTACCAATAATTTATCTCCCAGTGTATCCAAAGCCTTGCCCAGTTCTCCTACTTCATCATTTTGACGCACGTTGCACCTGGCCGCATAGTCCCCTTCGGTCATTTCTTCTGCCGTAAGCTGCATGGTGCGCAAAGGTTTCGTGAACCACCAGGAAAAACCAAAAGCCATAATGAAAGATAAAAGCAAAGCAATGCCGCCACACATAAGCAAAATCCTGTTGCCCTGAGTAGCAGCCTCTTCCATGCCTGAAATAGGCGCATGAACTAAAACTGCACCTAAAATATTGCCATCTTTATCTCTAACAGGAGAACCAACCGTAAGAGTAGGAACCTCAAGCATGGTACTAAATCCCTCTGAAGTTGTCACATTCCCTTGCATAACCTTATCTACCACTTTAGCTGCATCGGGAGGCAAATCCTTGAACATAAAGGAAGTATGCTTACCCTGCATATTGCCGGTACTGGTTAAATGCTGATTATTATCTACAATCCAGACATCGTCTGCCGCTGCGCTCCCTAAAAACCGTAGGACGGCACTGAAGTTAAGTCCCATGGGTCCCTGGGGACGCACTGCTGCCGGTGCTAGAGGGCCAGGTAGGTTGCTGTTTTTCCCTTGAACCTGAGCTTCTTTTCTCTTGGCCTGCCAAACCAGCCACTGGTCCCGACTTTCTCCTAAAGCCTGAGCAATCTTAACTGCTCTTTGTTCCATATCCTGCTTTTTCACGCTAATGACGTGCTGGCGAAATAAATAGCCAAAACCACTGCCCACTACTAAGGAAAATACCAGCAGGGCAAAGGCAAAGGCTAAAAACATTTTAATGAATATTTTATTTTTCATGTCCTTTTTCCTCGAAACGGTAGCCTACACCCCACTTGGTTTCTATATTCCAATCCGGGTGATTATATTTATCCAATTTGGCCCTAAGACGCTTAATATGTGAATCCACCGTTCTGCTGTCTCCATCGTATTCATAGCCCCAAATACTGTCTAACAGATTCTCTCTGCTGAAAACTTTATTTTTGTTCTTGGCAAAAGTCCACAAAAGTTCAATTTCTTTTTTCGTTAAGGGGATTTCTTGCTGGTCAATGGCGGCTTTGTAATCTTCAATATTAATAGTGAGATTGCCTACCTTGTAACCTCCTGCTTCTGCTTCCGGTGGATGAATGCGCCGCAATACGGCTCTGACTCTGGCCATGACTTCTCTGGCAGAAAAAGGTTTTACGATATAATCATCGGCCCCCATATCAAGTCCCATGATTTTGTCAAAATCTTCTCCTCTGGCTGTAATCATAATAATTGGTACCATAGAGGTTTTTCTGATAGTTTTGCACACAGTAAAACCATCCATTTTAGGCATCATAACATCCAATAAGATAACCTGGATAACAGGCTGCTGATGATAAAACTGATCTAAAGCATCCTCACCGTCCAGAGCAATAATAGGTTCCAAGCCTTCTTTTTGGGCATAGGTGGCCAAAATAGAAGTTATTTGTTCATTATCATCAACGATTAATATTTTCCCCATAGAATCCCGTCCTTTCTATATGATTATTATACAGCATTTAGGAATTTTTTACCCTTTTTAATAAATTTTAGGAATTTTTGCGCGAAAAACATAGTTTTGACATAATAATAAGTTATTGTACAATTAATTAAGAACCAATAAAATAATACAGGAGTGTGATGTACATGAAAAACATGAAAAAGATTGCTTTAACTGCTGCTGTTATTGCTTCCCTAGGATTGACCACAGCTTTTGCCGCCACAGCCAGTGACCAGGAAAACTCTCATAAAATGCGGGATTTGGTTACTGCCAGTCAGCAAGCAAAAAACAGGGAGAACTGCCAAGACAATAAAATGCAAAGAATACATCCCAGACGCAATAAAGCCAACAGTCCTTTTAACACTTTGGCCAAAATCACCGGTCGAAATGCTGACGAACTCCGTAAAGAATGCCGCAGCCAAAAAATCAATCCTGTCCAATACGCTGATAAGCTGGGCAAATACAACGAATTCAAAGCTGCCCGCTTAGAAATGGCTAAGACGCATTTAGCCAAAGCCGTAAGTAATGGGAAAATCACCCAGGCGAAAGCTGACGAAGCCATGGAGAGAATTACTAACAACATGGAACTGGCCAGACAAGGCAAAAGACTCCACCGCCCTATGAAAACAGAACTGCATAAAACCGGTCCTGTTTGCGACGGACCTCAAGGTGATGTGATTGTCCGCTGCAATCCGGACGGTTCTACAGCTGAAGGCTGCGAGGGAATGGCCTATAGAGAACATCCTATGTATGGTCATCTGCCTTTTGATACTCTGGCCAAATTGACAGGTAAAACAACCCAGGCTCTCTATGCAGAAGCCTACAAAGATAAGCTTACCTGTGCAGGACTTGCTAAAAAATTAGGTGTTTATGACCAATACAAAGCAGAACGTCTGTCAGCAGAAAAAACTGTTTTGGCAAAAGCCGTAAAAGATGGGATTTTGACCCAAGAACAGGCTGATAAACGTATAGCTAATGTTACTGAACGTATCAACAACTGTCAAGGCGAAATGCACGGTCGTCCTGAGCCAAGAAATGGCATGGGAAAGCACGATCCGCGTTTTAGTCCCATGCACCCCGGTCCTCAGGTACCGCCGGATGCTATGTGATAAAATTTTCCTAATGTAAACTTATACTACAAAAAAAGAGCAATACTTAGGCCAATCCTAAGTATTGCTCTTTTACTTAAATCTTATTTGTGTTCCCAAACATCAACACGACGGTTAGTAGCACGGCCTGCATCAGTAGCGTTAGTAGCGGCAGGATCAGTCTTGCCTCTGTAAATAGTAACGATCTGATTAGCAGGAACACCATGGTCCTTAACATAAGCAGCAACTCTGTCAACACGACGCTTGGACAAATCATCATTGTAAGCGTTGGTGCCAAGACCATCGGTATTACCAACTAGCTTAAATACATGACCTGTTTGTTTAGCTGCATTAACAACACTGTCAGCATTAGGAACCTGATCAGCTTTCAAATTATCTTTATCAAAGTCAAAATGAATGCTGTTGAAATAGTAATCGTTAGCAGGAGCTGCAACAGGTGCCGGAGTAGGTTCTACTACAGCAGGAGCCGGAGTAGGCTCTACTACAGGAGCAGCAGCTTTATGTCCGCCGAAACGATAGGACAAGCCAAGAATTAAACCCTTGAACTTAAAGGTATCATCATAAGCCTTTGTTTGCAAATAACGATAGCCAACATTTAAGTCCAAATCTTTAGCAAAGGTATAAGCCAAACCGGCTTCACCCAGCCAAGTGCTCTTAGTACCACCGGCAATTTTACCATAAATATTAAAATTGTCAGAACCAAGAGGTGCTTTACCCACAAAACCTAATTGAGCCACATTATTGGTTATATCGTCAGCAGCCTTAATATGATTCCAGCCCACGAAAACTGCTACCTTAGGATCCAGGGTATAATACACGTTTACTTCATGCTCTTGACCATTAAATTCGTATTCTTTATTGTCCCAAGTGAAACTCTGACTTTTTAAGCCATGATATTCATAGCCTAAACCAATTTTTTCAGCTAAGCCGTAAGTCAAACCGCCGTTGAAATTCCATTTTGTACCGCCATCAACATAATCGTCTTTGGCTTTCATATCCCAAGCACCCAAATCCAGTTGGCCTACGCCGGAATGAAAATCTGTCATAGGAGCTGCGCCTGCCACTGCTGTTACGCACATGCCGGCTACGACTAAAGAAGCCAATAACTTTTTGTTCATAAATAACAACCCCCTACTAAATTTAATTTTATTGCTCTTTTTATTATAACACTTTTATTAATTAGTAACATACATTTTTAAAAAAAAATAACCTTTTTGTTCAATGAACAAAAAGGTTATTAATTTTAATTTGGTGATCCACCCGAGATTCGAACTCGGGACACCCTGATTAAAAATCAGGTGCTCTACCTACTGAGCTAGTGAATCAGTTTTGCAACTTCACTATTATACAAGGCTTGACCATAAAATGTCAAGTACCGAAATCATTCTATTAGAATAAATCTTTTAAAACGATAGTCTGACTACGGTTAGGACCTACGGAAACTATACCTATCTTCACACCTGCTACCTGACTCAGCCTGTCCAGATATTTTTTTGCAGGGGCCGGCAGTTCATCATACGTCTCCATCTTGCTGATATCTGTCATCCAGCCTTGGAACTCTTCATACATAGGTTTGGCTTTGGCCAGAATTTTCAGGTCAGCAGGAATGGTGGTAATTTGTTTGCCATCGATTTCATAGCCTACGCACATTTTAATAGTAGGCATATCATCCAGAATATCCAATCTGGTTACAGCAATATAATCCAAGCTGTTAATACGAACAGAATTTTTCACCATGAAAGCATCCAGCCAGCCGCAACGGCGGGGACGCCCGGTTACAGTACCGTATTCATGACCTTTGTCTCTCAGATGAGTGCCAGGGCCATTGGTATCAAAAAGCTCTGTTACAAAGGGGCCTTCTCCTACTCTAGTTGTATATGCCTTCACAACACCGATAACATGGTCGATAAATCTGGGACCAATGCCGCTGCCTGTAGCAGCATTACCGGCAGTAGGATTAGAACTTGTCACATAAGGATAGGTACCATAGTCAATGTCCAGGTAAGTTGCCTGAGCACCTTCGAAAAGCACGTTTTTACCTTGGGCAAACAATTCTCCCAAAGCCACGGCAGTATCGCTCACATAGGGACGAAGCTGATCCGCGTAACCTAAATATTCCTTTAACATTGCATCATAGTCTAATGGTTTTGCACCATAAACTTTAGTAAACAAAATATTTTTTGCTTCTAAATTGCGTTTTAATTTTTCTGCAAAAGTCGTGGGATCAATAAAATCACACATTCTGATACCAACTCTGGCGGCCTTATCCATATAACAGGGACCAATGCCACCGCCGGTAGTACCGATTTTCCGATCTCCTAAGGCTACTTCTTGGAGTCCATCCAAAACTTCGTGGTAAGGCAGAACTACGTGAGCTCTGTCGCTAATATGCAAATTGCTGGTATCAATACCTTTGGCATGCATGCCGGCAATTTCTTGGAGAACAACCCGAGGATTAATAACAACCCCATTACCTAAAAAACAGGTTTTATCTTTGTATAAAATACCGCTGGGCAGCAGACGCAGCTTGTATGCTACATCATTAACCACTACAGTATGACCGGCATTGGAACCGCCGGAATATCTTGCTACTGCATCAGCTTTTTGTGCTAAATAATCTACAATCTTGCCTTTTCCTTCGTCGCCCCACTGGGCACCAATTACTACTACAGATGACATGTGAGCATCTCCTTATAGGCCAAATCTGGCATAAATCATATCAACATTCTTTAACATATGTTTAGGTTCCATGCAGGCTTCAATATCTGCATCAGTAAGATATTGTTTAATGTCTGCATCTTTTTCCAAGTTAGTCTTAAAGTCCTCACCCTTCAGCCAACGAGCCATGGCATTTCTCTGTACCCAAACGTAGGCATCGTTTCTGGCTGCACCTTTGGTAACCAAAGCGGTAAGCACATTAGGACTGTAAATCAGGCCACCGGTTTTATTCAGGTTAGCGATCATGGCATCAGGATAAACTAAAAGTTTATCTAATAAGTTGGTAGTTTTTCTCAGCATATGGTCCAGTAAAATCGTGGAATCCGGCAGAATAATCCGTTCTACGGAAGAGTGGGAAATATCTCTTTCATGCCACAGGGCTACGTTCTCTAAAGCAGCTTCAGCATTTCCTCTCAGTACTCTGGCCAACCCGCAGATTTTTTCGCAGGTAATGGGGTTGCGTTTATGAGGCATAGCAGAAGAGCCCTTTTGACCGGGAGCAAAATATTCCTCAGCTTCGCGAACTTCGGTTCTTTGCAGATGACGGATTTCCAAAGCCATCTTTTCCAAAGAAGCACCGCAGACGGCAATGGTGGTCAAATAGAAAGCATGACGGTCTCTTTGGATAACCTGAGTAGCAAGTTTAGCAGAGTCAAGGCCCAGCTTTTTGCAGACATAATCTTCTACAAAAGGATTAATATTGGAATAGGTGCCAACGGCGCCGCTTAGTTTACCAATGGAGATATATTTTTTAGCCAGTTCCAGTCTTTCAATATTTCTGTCTGTTTCATCCATCCACAGCAAAAACTTCAGTCCAAAAATCGTAGGTTCTGCATGAATGCCATGGGTACGGCCCACGCAAATGGTGTTCCTATATTTAACTGCTTGTTTACGCAGTACTTCCCGAAGTTCTTTTTCCAGTTTAAGCAGCAGTTCTGCTGATTGTTTCATCATAACGCCCATAGCAGTATCTTTAACGTCACTGCTGGTCAGGCCTTTATGAATATACTTGGAAGACTCACCAACATGTTCACCTATAGCGGTTAGCAGGGAAATTATATCATGGTTAGTAACTTTTTCGATTTCATGGACTCTGTCCAGATCAAAATCAGACTTGGTTTGAATGTTTTTTAAATCTTCATCGGGAATGATGCCCAGTTTATTCATGGCTTCGCAAGCCAGAATCTCTACCCGCATCATTGTACGGTCTTCATTTTCTTCTGTCCAAATGGAACCCATTTCTTTACTCGTATAACGTGGAATCACAGTATTGCCTCCTGTTCTCTTTTGGCCGGGAAAACTCCCAGCAACAACTAATCAATATTTTAACATTTTCTTGTATTGTGCGCAATGGTTACGAATATTTTTTAGTGCTAAAACCCAAACGTTCGGAATTTAAACTTAGTTCCGGGTTTTAAATATTGGAGCAGAAATACTTCTTCTGCCGGAATATGACCTACTACCGTAGTACGAAATTCCGGGGGCAATAAATGTTGTACGATAGATAGTTCCCCCTGATAACGGCCGAAATATTTATTGTCGACGGTTACAGTCCCGGCCGGCCGCATGCCCATTACACCAGGTTCTATAGTCTGCCCCTTCAGAAGTTTTCTGCTTTCGACAGTACGTATTAAATCCTTTGCTCCTTCGGGTCTAGTGGTAAAGGTTCCCTGTAAAAATTTTTCCAATGCTTCTTGTGGGATAACTCCCTCCAAAGTAAAAATCATAATATCATCCATGACAGCAGCAACCTCTGTTAATTCAGCATCTGAAGGCATACTGTCTCCGAAAATTATTTCTTTCACTCCTAACATGGCCAGAAGCCTTGCACTTAAAGAGGCAGACATTATCCTAGTCTCTTCAATAGAAGGCAATCCTTCGTAAAGAGGACCCCGACGTCCTGCTTGACTAGGAATAAAGGCTCCTACTCTAATGCCATATTTAGCAAAAAGCGCATTTTGTCTTAGAAAAAAGTTCACGTCAAGACCGGTATTTACCCGTGGATAAAAATTATGCAGAGCCGTTATCCGTCTAAAATCAATATCTTCCTGCTGTAAACTCTGTAAAAAGGTTTCTGTCACTGTGGATGCGTTAAGAACAATTTTGCGCTTGCCTTTGACTGCCAGCAGTTGTTTCACCTGGGCCGGTGTAAATCCGTCGTCTAAGCGCAAATAAGTAATGCCCAGCAAGTTCCTGGTTTCCGGACCAATATCGGCAATTACCTCTATACGATATTGAGCTGCCAGCTGCAGCAGATCCCACATTTCTTTCTCCAGACGTTTGCTGTCTGTTTCCGGAATATGCAGGGAAACGAACATTGTTCTGTAGCCCAAGGCTGCCGCTTTTTCTATTAAATTTTTATTTTCTGCCGCTGTATTATCCAAACCCGGATACACAGCAAAACCTTTCGTAAGCATAGAACCTCCTTAAAACCCTTAATTTTCCGGATCCTCGAAACCTAAGACCCAGGTAGCAATAAACCCTCCCGCATAACCTGCCCCCAGGCCCATTAAATATACGGGAATATTATCAGTACTGGCTGCCAAAGGCAATCCTGACAAACCAAGAGCAGATGCTCCTACCATACCTGCCGCCTGAACAGCCCCACCTAAAGCCCCTCCTATACAGGCTCCTAGAAATGGTTTGCCTAAAGGCAGGGTAACCCCGTAAATCAAAGGCTCACCTATGCCCATGATACCTACAGGTAAAGCTGAAGCTATGGTTTTTTTCACTCTGCGGTTTTTTGTTTTAAAATAAATGGCTAAAGCTGCTCCTACCTGCCCTGCTCCTGCCATGGCCAAAATTGGCAACAAAATAGTAACCCCATAACGACTGAGAAGTTCTGCATGAATAGGGGTCAACCCCTGATGAACCCCCAGCATAACTAAGGGCAAAAACGTTCCCCCCAAAATAAACCCTGTTACCGGTCCCCCTTTACTAATCGCTACAGTAGCCGCTGTACCAATCCCTTCGGAAATATAGCCGCCTATGGGCTGCAGCACAATAACTCCTGCTAAGGCAGCAATCACAACAACTAAGAGGGGTGTTAAAAACAAATCCAGCATTTCCGGTACTATCTTATGAAGCTTCTTTTCCAGCCAGGCAGCAAACGCCACTACCAAAAGCACGGCAATAATACCCCCTCGGCCAGGAACCAAAGGATCTCCCCAGAAAGTGATTTTATTTAATAAAGGATGAGCCAAAACTGCCCCAAGAACGCCTCCTAAAATCGGGGTTCCCCCAAATTCTTTGGCAGCATTAAGTCCCACAAACATATTCAGCCCCCAGAAAACCGTTCGTCCGGCAATTCCCAGAATCTGAATGAGTGGTTCTGTGCTTAGGGCCGGCTCATATTTTACTGCCACATTTAATATGCCTGTAATTAAGCCACAGCCAATAAAAGCAGGAATCAAAGGCATAAAAATATTAGCTATTTTCTTCAAAAAAAGCTTGAATGGTGTAGCATTTTTTTGGCGAAAGGCAGCATGAAGAGCCCGGCCGTCTCCTACTTGTATTTTAAGCTCATTAGACATTGACCTTTCTTGTTCCTCACAAGCAGCCTGCTGAGTCAAAAGTTCCTTAAACTCTGTCGTCACCAGGCCTGCTTTCCCCGGTCCCAGTACTATTTGCCACTCTTCCCCTTGTTTATTTACCCCCAAAATTCCCGGGGTTTTTTGTAAATCTTCTTTAGTAAAATTTTCTGTCTTCACTAAAATACGCAGTCTGGTCATGCAGTTAGCTGCATGTGTCACGTTAGAGGCAGGACCTACGATATTTAAAATTTCTTGAGCAATTTCTTTATTTGTCATATTTCCCCCGTAACAAATCAATAGCTTGTCTAGCACATCCTCCGGATTGCTCCAAGGCTTGTGCCGCTTCTGCCTGATCGCAGCCAGTGGCAGTCCTGACTATGCGTTTAGCTCTGGCTTCCAGCTTTTTATTGGAAGCTTTCACGTCTACCATTAAATTTCCGTAAACCTTGCCTAATTTAATCATGGCACCGGTAGAAAGCATATTTAAAATCATTTTCTGAGCTGTGCCGGCTTTCATGCGGGTAGACCCGGTAATAACTTCCGGTCCTACCAAAGCTTCCAGACTAATATCCGCCCATTGAGCTACTTCCGGATGATCCGTACATGTAATACTAATAGTAGGCGCTCCCTGTTTCCGGGCATAGGCTAAAGCTCCGGCCACATAAGGTGTCCGTCCTGAAGCAGTAAGTCCCACGACTACGTCTTTTGCCCTTACTTCATGAGCAGCCATGTCCTTGGCCCCTCCTGCCACAGAATCCTCCGCCCCTTCCTGAGCCCGAAAGATAGCCTCAGTTCCTCCGGCAATAATACCCTGAACCATTTCCGGTTCTGTACTGAAAGTCGGCGGACACTCTGCCGCATCTAAAATGCCCAAGCGGCCGGATGTGCCGCTGCCCACATAAAACAAACGTCCGCCCTGATGTAAATGGGCAGCAATGATTTCCACAGCCTTAGCAATTTTCGGCAAAAGCGGAGTGATTGCCTCCGGTACTTTTTTATCTTCATTATTTATAATGGTCACCATTTCCAAAGTCGAAACTTGGTCAATATGAGAGCTAGCCTGATTGCGTTGTTCGGTAGCAATTTTATCTAAATTTATCACTTGTTACCCTCCTGTACCAATGTGTTATAATTAAATAAGAAAAGCGGTGATAATTATGCAAGCAATTATTAATGGTAAACTTATTTTACCACATAGCGTTGAGGAAAAACATATTCTTGTCTTTAATGACACGATTCAGGCCATAGAAGAAGCCGATAAATTTCAGTCGGAAAACTATGACCGGGTTTATGATGCCCAAGGAAACTATGTAGCCCCGGGATTTTTTAATATTCATATTCATGGCATAAAGGGTGCCGATGCCATGGACGAGGACCAGACCAGTATCAGTAGGATGGCAGAGGCTCTGCCTGCTACCGGCGTAACGGACTTTTTGCCTACTACTATGACCTACGATTTTTCCAGAATTGCCACGGCTTTGACTAATATTCGTCAAGGTCAATACCGAGAATTAGGAGCAATAGTACGGGGTGCCAATCTGGAAGGACCTTTTATCAGTCCTCAATATAAAGGGGCCCAGGCAGAAAAAAATATCCAAAAGGCTGATTTTTCCCTTTTAGAACCTTTTAAGGATGTTATAAAAATTATTACTTTAGCGCCGGAAACGCTAGCAGATACTTCTTTCATTGAGACCTGTGCAGATAATGACATTATTGTCTCTCTGGGCCACAGTGCCGCCACCTACGAACAGGCTCTTGATGCACTCAGGGCCGGTGCTTCTCACATTACTCATTTATTTAATGCCATGAGTCCTCTTCACCACAGAGCTCCGGGACTAGTAGGCGTTGGCCTGGATACCCATGTGAAATGTGAGCTTATTGCCGATAATATTCATATTCACCCTGCTGTGCAACGACTGGTTTTCAAAGCAAAAGCTCCTGAGAATATTATTCTGATTACAGATTCCATGCGGGCTTGTCTGCTGGGAGATTGTGAAAGCGAACTAGGGGGACAAAAGGTCTATGTGAAAAACGGCAAGGCAACGCTGGCCGACGGTTCTATGGCCGGCTCCGTAGCTCCTATGAATCAGGTGGTAGCCAACTTTAAGACCAATACCCGAGCTGACTGGTCCACGGTCATTAATATGGTGACTTTGAATCCGGCCACGGAATTCGGTCTGGATGAACAAATCGGGTCACTGGAACCTAAAAAACTGGCTAATATCACAATCTTCGACGAAAACTGCCACATTAAGCAAACTTTCATCAAAGGACAGTCGGTTTTTAAATCATAAGTTAAAACATATTTCTGTATTTGACTATAGTCAACGGCGGACACTAAAAGGTCGGTCACTCTCCCGGTGGCATTCCGCCACGCCTAGGTCGAGTATGACCTCCCGTTTTTAGTGCTCCACCGTCGTTTGGAATCATAGAAAAACACACACTTTTCATGAGAGAAGTGTGTGTGTTTTTTATTCTTGGTTTTTGCTTAAATCGTAGAATCTGGTAATATCCTTCTGGAAGAACAACTGAACTGTTCCCACCGGACCATTACGATGTTTAGCAATAATAAACTCTGCAATATTCTTGTTCTCTGTATCAGGATCATAGTAATCCTCACGGTAAATAAAAGCTACGATATCTGCATCCTGCTCCAGAGCCCCTGACTCACGCAAATCGCTTAGCATAGGACGCTTGCTGGTACGGCTTTCTACACTGCGGCTTAACTGAGACAGCGCAACTACAGGCACATTTAATTCTCTGGCCAGTCCCTTTAAAGACCGGGAAATATCACTCATTTCCTGCTGACGATTATCGGAACTGCGCTTACTGGTACCTTGCATTAACTGCAAATAGTCCACGATAATTAAGTCCAGACCGTTTTCATTTTTCCACCGTCTGGCCTTGCTGCGCATTTCCAAAGCCGTAATGCCCGGAGTATCGTCCAGCATAATTTTCGCATTGCTGAGTTTATCTGCCGCCTGAACAAGCTTAGGCCACTCTTCATCCTGTAACTGACCTATTCTCAGTCTGGATGCATCAATACCTGCCTCCGAACAGAGCAGTCTTTGGACCAATTGTTCTTTACTCATTTCCAAAGAGAAAAATGCTACGGATTTTTTACCCTTTAAGGCCACATACTGGGCAATATTCAGCACCAGACTGGATTTACCCATACTGGGCCGTGCCGCCACAATAATTAAATCGGAAGGTTGCAAACCGCTGGTCATTCTGTCAAAATCCGTAAAACCGGTAGGTAGTCCCGTAAAAGCCTCTTTAGAATCATAAAGCTTTTCGATACGTCCCATAGCTGATTTTACAATATCTTTTATTTTTGTTACTTCACCGGTATTTCTCCGGTTAGCTACTGCCAGAATCTTTTGCTCTGCAGAATCAATGGTTTCCGCAATGTCTTTTTCTTCTTCATAACCTGTACTGGCCACATCTGTAGCAGCACTGATTAACTGACGGCGAAGAGCCTTTTCTTCCACGATTTTAGCATGGTACATAACATTGGCGGCCGTAGGCACAGCATTGGACAGAGCTGTAATTGTAGCAGTACCCCCTACTTCATCCAGCTTACCCAAATGACGCAGTTCCTCCGTCACGGTAACCAGATCTACAGCCTGACTTTTGGCTCTCAGGGCCAGGATTGCTTCGTAAATAACCCTATTGTCCTGACGATAGAAATCCTCCGGCCGGAGGATTTCTGCTACTCTGTCTATAGCATTGCCGTCCAGAAGCATAGCTCCCAGGACACTTTGTTCTGCCTCAACATTTTGGGGCGGGATTCTATCAATCATTATCTTCCTCTACTTTTACATAAAACTTTGCCGTAATTTCCGGCAGCAACTTAGCAACAGCAGCGAATTTCCCCGGTCCCTTTACAGGTTCCTGGAGTTCGATTTTTCTTCTGTCCACCCCTTCCAGACCGGTTTGCTTAACAAGAGCCTCAGCCACGTCTTTAGAAGTAATGGAGCCAAACATTTTGCCGCTGACACCAACTTTGGCCTTCATTTTTACTACAACTTTTTCCAGCTGGGAAGCT
>JALCSJ010000003.1 GCA_022653215.1 Acidaminococcaceae bacterium | reverse complement strand
GAGGAATTATTCATATCGTTTTAAGAGATGTGGAGCCATCTGAAGAAATTTTTGCAATAGTAAAAAAAGCTATATATGCTAAGAAATACCCGGCAGCTTTGGGAACAATATTCTTTAACACCAAAACATATGCTATGGTTCCAATTGTTTATGCACAAGCTGTTAATACTACATACTGGGAAGGCAGTTGTGGCTCAGGGTCTCAGGCTACAGCATTAGCTTTAAGCTGGTTGAATAGGGCTGCTAACGGAAGTTTCGGCTTCAAATTAAAACAGCCCGCCGGAACTATTATCGCCCGTGTAGAAAAAAACGGGGGTAAAATTCTGGCAAGCTATATAGAAGGTTATGTAGAATTATCAAAGCCGCAAGAGATTGAAGTCTAAGGAGCAAGGGTAATGACTTTATGTAATTTATGTCCTCGTAATTGTAATGTTGATAGATCGGAAAAAGCGGACTCATCGGGTAAATACGGAGTATGCCATAGTGGTTGGCTGCCGAAAATCGCCAGGGCCGGTTTGCACTATTGGGAAGAACCTTGTATTAGCGGGACCAAAGGCAGCGGCACGGTGTTTTTCACCGGGTGTAATTTGCATTGCGTTTTTTGTCAGAATTACGATATTAGCTTTAAAGAGCAGGGCAAAGAAGTTTCCGTGGAACATTTACGGGAAATTTATCATAATTTAATTGCCCAGGGAGCTCATAATATTAATCTTGTAACGGCAGCTCATTATGTGGAGGCTATAACACAGTCCTTGCAAGAGCCGTTGTCGGTGCCGGTAGTATATAATTCTTCCGGTTTTGAAAAAGTGGAAACGCTAAAGAAATTGGCAGGGAAAGTGCAAATTTATTTGCCGGATTTAAAATATCACGATGCTAAATTAGCGGAAAAATACAGTCACGCCCCAGAATATTTTTCCTTGGCCACTGCTGCTATTCGGGAAATGTATCGGCAGGTGGGACCCTATAAATTGCGAGAAAACGGGTTAATGGAAAAAGGCGTGATTATCAGACATTTAATTATGCCCGGTTGTACTAAAGACAGTAAGGCAGTTATTGATTGGGTGGCAAAGACCTTTCGACCGGGACAGGTGATGTTTAGCTTAATGCATCAATATGTTCCTTGCGGCAGGGCGGCAGATTATCCGGAAATTAATCGTAAAGTTACCAAAGAGGAATATGGGGAAGTTGAAGATTATTTGTTTAATAGTACGATTGAGGATGGGTTTGTGCAGGAAGAGGATGCGGCAGATAAAGAATTTATTCCATCCTTTGACGGTACAGGAGTTTAAGGGTCCGTTGACAAGGTACACCCAGAATTATATAATATTTATATACAGATCATGTGACTGACGGAAGTGGATAACCACGTGAAGCATGATTGCTAAAGCCGACCGTCTGGGCAGAATTGGCCTGGGGCCGGTTCTTTTCTTTCTAAAGGAGAGTGTCAAAATGAAAGAATTAAAATTAAAGTATGGTTGTAATCCCAATCAGAAGCCTGCCCGCTTGTTCATGAGAAATGGCGGGGAATTGCCTATTGAAGTTCTTAATGGCAATCCCGGCTATATTAATTTTATGGATGCTTTAAATAACTGGCAATTAGTAAAAGAATTGAAAGAAGCTACGGGACTTCCCGCTGCCGGCTCATTTAAACACGTTAGCCCGGCCGGAGCTGCTGTTGCCGTACCTCTTAGTGACGTTCTACAGAAAATTTATTTTGTAGACGATTTAAAATTGTCCCCCATAGCTACTGCCTATGCCAGAGCCAGAGGTGCGGACCGTATGTCTTCCTATGGTGATTTTGTGGCACTGTCAGATGTTTGTGATGCAGCTACTGCTACTTTGCTGAAAAGAGAAGTATCGGACGGAATCATTGCTCCCGGCTATACTGCTGAAGCTCTGGAGATTTTAAAAACCAAACGCAAAGGCACATATAATGTGATTAAGATTGATCCGAATTATATTCCGGAACTAATAGAGAGAAAAGAAATTTTTGGGGTAACCTTTGAGCAATTGCGCAACAATGTTAAAATCACACCGGAATTATTAAAGAATATTCCTACTAAAAATAAAAACTTTACTGCCGAGGCAGTTCGTGATTTAATCGTTTCTTTAATTGCCTTGAAATATACCCAGTCCAATTCTGTGTGCTATGCTAAAGATGGTCAGACCATTGGAGTAGGAGCCGGGCAACAATCCCGTGTTCACTGCACAAGACTGGCCGGTGGCAAGGCAGATAACTGGTGGCTGAGACAATGCCCCAAAGTTTTAAACCTGCCATTCAAAGCTGATATTAGGCGTCCTGATAGGGACAATACAATCGATGTCTACATTTCCGATGCTTACATGGATGTTTTGAGAGAGGGAACCTGGCAACAATTTTTCACTACGAAGCCGGAACCATTTACAAGAGAAGAAAGAACTGAATGGCTTGCCAAGAATACAGATGTTGCACTAGGTTCTGATGCTTTCTTCCCATTTGGTGATAATATTGAGCGTGCACATAAGAGCGGCGTTAAATTCATAGCTCAGGCTGGTGGGTCCATCAGGGACGATAATGTTATTGAAACCTGTGATAAATATAACATGGTTATGGCTATGACAGGCGTTAGATTGTTCCATCATTAATTTTAAAACAAAAAATCAATTATAAGGAGCAGTAAACATGGCAACAGAAGAACCAAGCAAAAAAACTCATGGAAAAATCCTGAGAATATTTCTCGCACTAATATTTTTAGCTATCGTTGGAGTTGCGGCTTTCTATAAATTTTACTGGCTGAGATCACCTCAGTACAGTTTGGGACTAATTCAGAAAGCTATTGCGCAGCATGACGATGCTGCTTTCGAAAAACATGTTGACGTTAGTCGTCTTTCTGATGATATGGTCACAGTTATGATTGATACAACGGTTATGACCGGTGAAGAATCGGGACCATTTAAAGACAATTTTGTGGCTATGGTAAAAAATATTGCTTTGCCGGCTTTTAACAGTCAAATCAGAACCTATGTCCAACAAGGTGTTTTCCAGCCCATTGACACTAATAACGATGGTTTTGCCATTGCGGCAGCGGCTATAGAAAGAATGGGTTTTCTTAACATGGAGTTTAAGGGTATCGACAAAACAGCAAGACATAATGATACTACGGTAGTTACTTGTAAACTCTATGATAAAGCGTTGCAACAGGAATTTCCTCTGGCTATTACCATGAACAGACTGGAAGACGGAACCTGGCGACTGGTACACTTAAGCGGCTTGCAAACTTTTGTTAAAAACAGAGATGCTGCAGTTTTAGCCAAATTGCTGGAACTGAATAAACCAATCAAAGAGAAAATCGGTGAAAAAGTCAGGGCTGTTAAAGACGGCAGTAAAACTTTCAGCATAAAAAAAGTGACCGAAAACGAAAGCGGTATTCCTGCTTACGCAATTCATGCAACCTTTTCTTTTGAACTTTTGGACCCCAAAGTTAAACGAGTGAAAGGCCAGGTCCTGGTTTATGATGCCAAAGGCACCCAAATCTTCTCCAGAGACTTCGATTCCAAGAATTTGGACCTATCAGCCGATCAACAGAAAAAATGGGGCTACAGCAATATTTGGCACTTAAACGGACAAGATCCGGCAGACAAAGCTGTCATTGCTGCAGACTTCAGCACAACGACCCAGGATGTGCTATTTACGGAAGTTGACATGGAAGATGGCTCTACGCTTAAATACTTAACTGAAATTCCTGACGCGAAATAAAATTGTGGTAAAAAAGGACTGCATAACAATGACAAAAGTCATTGTTATGCAGTCCTTGCTTTATAAAATTTTTATTTTTCTTTCCAGCCCAAAACAACAGATCCGGGATAATGAGATTTAATGAACTCACCATTTTCCTTGGATTGGTAAACCTCTTTGAATATCTTCAAACGAGGATCGTTTAAAGTTTCTTTCTTAACTGCCACAATATTGACATAGAATGAATCAGCAGTTTCCTTGACAATAGGATCCTTGGCAGGATTTAATCCTGCGTTCATAGCATAAGTAGTGTTGATGGCCGCACAGGTTACATCGTCAAGACTGCGGGGAATGGCAGCAGCTTCTAGTTCAATAAAAGTGAAATTGTGAGGATTTTCTGTAATGTCATGAACAGTAGTACTAATGTCCTTGGGATTTTTCACTTTCAATAATCCGTGATTGGCCAGCATTAAAATAGAACGGCCACCGTTGGTAGGATCATTGGGAATAGCGATTTTTGCTCCGTCGGGAATAGCATCACCGGGTTTTAATTTTTTAGAATAAATATTAATAGGGAAAAGTGCAGTATTAAAAGCTTTAACCAAATCAAATTTAGGCTCTTTTTTCAAAGTTGCTTTCAAGAAAGGTTCGTGCTGGAAACAATTGGCCCAAATTTCTCCTGCCGCCAAGGCACTATTGGGAGTTACGAAATCACTAAACTCAACGACTTCAATATTCAGTCCTTTTTTAGCGGCAAGTTTTTTTACGTTATCCATGATTTCCGCATGGGGCCCTGGATTTACGCCTACTTTCACAGGTTTGGATGTGTCTATTTTGCTTTCCTGTTTAGCTGCAGGCTTAGCTTTTTCTTGGGTGCCGCCGCAACCGACTACTGCTCCTATTACAGATAAACCCACCAATAATGTTGCTACTTTCTTTGTCCAAATCATAATTATCTTCCTCCTCAGATGTTTTACTTGTAGTGTTTGAATGGGAAATAAAAAAACCTCCACCCCCATAAAGGGACGGAAGCTCCGTGATACCACCCTAATTCACCTAACCTTCACAGGTTAAGCCTTCTCAAGTACGCAAGCTCTCGCTATCAATACTCCAGCGCTGTAACGGGCACACCCGGAAGGTCTAAAATATTCGACCAATCTGCTCAGAGGCCATCTTCAATAAAGTTTCTTGTTCTCTCTTTCACCACTGCGAGAGATCTCTGTGTCAATAATCTTTATTTACTATTCTCTTCATAGCACTTATCAAGTTGTGTATCAATATAGCATAGCAAAACACATCTGTCAAGGAAGATTGTGAAGAAAATAAAGAAAAATGTTTACAAAGTTATTGACAAACATAAATCATTTTACTATAATTGCAACTATCAACTAAATATGTTTTTTATTAAAAACTGTGACAGGGATAAAATTTACTGAACAAGCCTGTAGAGAGTCGGCGGACGGTGCAAGCCGATGGTTGTCAGTATCTGTATACTCACCCTCGAGTTGCTTGGGCGATACTTAGCTCAAGACGGTAAGCTCCGTTAAAGGTTAAGGTCTTGTTGGAGACCGAGAGGGTTGCGTTTAGCAACCGAAGCAGGGTGGTACCGCGCGGATTATTCCTCGCCCCTATAATTATAATTGGGGCGATTTTTTATTGCCCAGAAACAGGGAGGATTTAAAAATGCATCAACCAGTTAAGAAGTATTTACCGTTTATGGGAGTAAAATTACCGGATAGGCAATGGCCGAATAAGAAAATTACCGCACCGCCTATTTGGTGCAGTGTAGATTTACGAGATGGTAATCAGGCGTTGGTTACACCGATGCAGCTGGAAGAAAAACTTTTATTGTTTAAAACTTTGGTAGATATTGGTTTTAAAGAGATTGAAGTGGGTTTCCCTTCTGCATCAGAAACCGAATATGAAATTTTGCGGACGTTAATCGAAAAAAACTACATACCGGATGATGTTACCATTCAGGTATTAGTTCAGGCTCGGCCCAAACTGATTAAGAAAACTTTTGAAGCAGTACAGGGAGCTAAAAATGTGATTATTCATTTTTATAATTCCACGTCTGCTTTACAGAGAAAAATTGTTTTTAACAAGGGTAAAGACGGTATTACGGCAATTGCCGTTGAAGGGGCAAAGCTGATTAAGCAGCTTACCGAAGAAGAAGTGGCTAAAAGCGGCATGCATATTCGCTATGAATACTCACCGGAAAGTTTTACCGGTACAGAGATGGATTATGCCATAGAAATCTGCGATGCAGTTTTGGATGCTTTGGGTGCCACGAAGGAAAACCCGGTTATTTTAAACTTACCATCAACTGTTGAAATGTCTACTCCCAATACCTATGCTGACCAGATTGAATACTGCTGCCGAGCTTTAAAAAAGGACGGAAGATCTATTATCAGTATTCATCCTCATAATGACAGAGGAACAGGCGTAGCAGCTACGGAGTTAGCTATTATGGCAGGGGCAGACAGAGTAGAGGGAACTTTGTTCGGCAACGGAGAAAGAACCGGCAATGTTGATATAGTGAACGTTGCACTAAATATGTATACCCATAATGTTGATCCCAAGCTGGATTTTAGTCATATTAATCACATAAAAGATGTTTGTGAACAAGTGACAAAAATGCCCATTGATGACAGACATCCCTATGCAGGGAAACTGGTCTTCACGGCTTTTTCCGGCTCCCATCAAGATGCAGTTCGTAAGGGCCTTGCCTATATGGCGGATACCAATACTCCTTACTGGGAAGTACCTTATCTGCCAATTAATCCGGCGGATATTAACCGTGAGTATGAACCGGTTATCAGAATTAACAGTCAGTCAGGCAAAGGGGGAGCAGCTTTTGTCATGGAACAGACAGTCGGGTACAGGCTTCCTAAAGCTATGCAGGTGGAATTCGGTAAGGTAGTGAAAGATGCCGCGGATAATTATGGTGATGAACTAAGCTCTACTAAGATAGTAAGCATCTTCAACAAAGAATATGTTGATTACAAAGGCATTTATGCTCTTAAAAAGCATAAGATTTCCGAGGAACAGCCGGATCATGAAGGGGGCGAGGCCCGTACTACTTTTGAAGGCAATGTTGAGGTGAGAGGCAAAGATACTTACATTACCGGTCATGGTAATGGCCCCATTGATGCTTTCTTTAATGCCCTGCAGACAATCGGAGTAAAAGGCTATGAATTTATTGATTATCATGAACACGCCATTTCTCAGGGATCTAATTCCAAGGCTATTGCCTATATTGAATTAAAACGGCCGGATGGTGAACATGTCTTTGGAGTAGGCATTAATCCTAATATTAATACAACTTCATTATTGGGGGTCGTTAATGCCATGAATCGCTCTCTAAAAAATGCTTAATTTATGGACTTGCGTAAATTCTATAATAATGGTAAAATACTTCGGTAAAGTTGATTGCTGGAGGTGAAGAAATGCCGAATATTAAATCTTCCATTCGTAGTGTAAAAACCGATGAAGAACGTCGGGTTGCCAATGGTCAAGTAAAAGCTAAGATTCGTACTACAGCCCGTAAGGTTGAAGCACAAGCTGCTGCCGGATCTAAAGACGAAGCACAAGCTACTTTGAAGGTTGCTGCCGGTTTATTGGATAAAGCTGCTCGCAAGGGTACTATTCATAAAAAGGCTGCTGCGCGGAAAAAGTCCCGCTTAGCCAAGAAAGTAAATGCAGTTAAATAAGCAAAACTGTACGAGAATAAAGGCTGACATTTTGTCAGCCTTTTTTGGCATATATAGACAAATATATTGAACATAAAAGATTTTAGGAAAGCAGAGTGATTTAAATGAAAAAAATTAATCTAGCAATGGCTGTCATACTTAGTCTGACAACCTTTACTGCCACGGCCCAAGCAAAAAAATCAATGGCAGAGACCAGCAAAAATAATTCTCCTTTGATGGAGATAATGCAAGAACAGGATAAACTGGTGGCTAAGGCCAAGCAGACTAAAAAAACAACTGCTCCTAACAATACAGAAAAAGCAACGGCAATTATGCCAGATAAGACCATAAGAGAAACATCAGGACTTGTGGCTTTAAAAACTATCAGTCACTTTGGCAAGAACAATCCAGCTCCTTTGCACAGTCTGTTTGCTTGGGAACCGTATAATATGGCTGTGCGTTTTGAGTTCCAACTTTGGGCAGGCTATAATAAAGACAAACAGGGACAGCCTACTAAGCAGCCTATGCTGGTTTATAGCTCAGCAAATATTTATACAAATACCTATGAATTTGATTTGACGCCTTATATTAATGCCAAGGATTTAGCATGGCGGGTTAGAGCTATGAATATAGATAAAGTACCACTTAGCGGTTTTTCGGATTTCGAACCAATATATATAGATGCTAAAAATCCCGGGATTAATTATCCACAGCCCTTAGCTGAGTATGACATCAGTAGCAGCAACGGTTCCGTACTTCTTTATCCTGTTTATTCTTTCGTACCAGTTCCGGGAGCAGCTAAATATGAAGTAGAGCTTACAAATAAGGAACCTGAAAATCCTTTGGGGATTGCACCTTCTAAATATCGTATCTGGAGTAAAATCTTTAATATAGCAGATGTCTATGACGATTATCCCAGAATGGGGTCTCAGCCGTTTTTCTGGCGGGCAAGAGCCCTTGATGCAGAGAATAAACCAATCGGTACTTATAGTCCAACCAGGCATTTTATGACAGATCCCAGTGTAGGCTGGCAAGTGGGAGTTTTTGGGGACAGTATTTCTCATGGCGGTGGAGATATGTCTTATTCACCGGCGGTGTTTACCTATAGCTGGGTGCATTATTTAAAGTTCCCTGCTGTTAATTTATCTGCCAGCGGAGATACCAGTGCTACCCTTTTAGCCAGGTTTGAAAATGATGTTTTACCATTCCACCCTCATTATTTATTAATAATGGGAGGAACCAATAGCTTAAGAAGCAGCGTAACTGCTGAATCAGTCATTAATGATTTACAGGAAATAAAAGAAAAATGCTTAAAAAATAACATTAAACCGATTTTTCTTACCCTGTTGCCCATCAACCCGGACAATATAAAAAAATGCTTTGACGAACCAACCTGTGATAATTGGCAGGAAAAATTTGCCGAAGTTAATGAATATATCAGGTCTCAGGTACATGTAGATGTACTGGCAGCCATGCCTTTCGGACCGGAGCTTTTGCCTACCGATATGGCAGTGGAAGGACTCCACCCCACTGCTTTGGTGAAACAAATAATAGGTGAAACTATCAGTAAAGAGTGGGACCGAGTATCTAAAGAAGCCGATGCAGAAAAATATGAACCAACCGAGACCGGTAATTCGTCAGAAACAGATGATGAAAACTAACTTAGACAGCAGTAACTAAACATGGTATAATTAAGCATTATCGTAAGGAGCAAATTTCCATGAAACAAAGTAAAAATATCAGAAATTTTTCTATAATTGCCCATATTGACCATGGTAAATCTACCCTGGCAGACAGGTTGATTGAAAGAACCGGGACTCTGACTAAAAGAGAAATGGAAGACCAGATTCTTGATAACCTTGACCTGGAAAGGGAAAGAGGTATAACCATTAAAGCTCAGGCTGTGCAGCTGGACTATAAAGCTCAAGATGGACAGGACTATATCTTAAATTTAATCGATACTCCCGGTCATGTAGACTTTAACTACGAAGTATCCAGGTCTTTGGCTGCCTGTGAAGGAGCTCTTTTGGTTATCGATGCAACTCAGGGAATTGAAGCTCAGACTTTGGCCAATGTTTATTTGGCCATGGAACATGACTTAGAGATTATTCCCATTATCAACAAAATTGATTTACCCAGTGCAGACCCTGACAAAGTCAAAAAGGAAATTGAAGATGTTCTGGGTATTGATGCTTCCGAAGCGGTTTTATGCAGTGCTAAAACAGGCATAGGCATAGACGATGTGTTGGAAGCAGTAGTAAAGCGGGTTCCGTCACCTAGCGGAGACAGCGATGCACCTCTTCAGGCTTTGGTGGTAGATTCCAAATATGATGCCTATAAAGGGGTAATGCTTTATATCCGTATTGTCAACGGTGAAATCCATAAAGGTATGTCCATTCGTATGATGGCTACGGGTAAAGTGTTCGAAGTAACGGACGTAGGCGTATTCAAGCCGGCTTTAGTTGACGTAGGTTCTTTAGGTGAAGGTCAGGTTGGCTTTATTGCTGCAGCCATTAAAAACGTTCGGGATGCCAGAGTAGGAGACACTGTTACTTCTAATGACAATCCGGCGGCTGTTCCTTTGCCCGGTTACAGGAAAGCAACCCCCATGGTTTATTGCGGACTTTATCCTGTGGAAAATTCCGACTATGATAACTTAAGGGATGCTTTGGAAAAACTCCAGCTAAATGATGCAGCCCTGCTTTTTGAACCGGAAACATCAGCTGCTTTGGGCTTTGGTTTCCGCTGTGGTTTTCTGGGCTTGCTGCACATGGATGTTATTAAAGAACGACTGGAACGTGAATATGATCTTACTTTATTAACTACGGCACCAAACGTTATATATGAAGTCTTTCTCACTAACGGCCAAATTGAAATGGTGGATAATCCTTCACTTTTCCCCAATCAGACAGTTATTGACCATGTAGAAGAACCTTTTGTGAATGCAACTATTATCGTTCCCAAAGATTACGTTGGTCCGGTTATGGAACTTAGTCAGGAAAAGCGCGGGGAATACAGCAATATGACCTATCTTGACGAAAATAGAGTAATGATTCATTATGCATTGCCTCTAAGCGAGATTATCTTTGACTATTTTGACAGGCTGAAATCAGTAACCAGAGGGTACGCTTCCTTGGATTATGAACTTCATGGCTATAGACCTTCTAATTTAGTTAAGGTAGATATTCTGCTTAACGGTGAGCCGGTAGATGCCCTTTCTGCCATTGTTCATAGAGATAGAGCTCAGGTCAGAGGCAGAGCATTGGTAGAAAAACTCAGAAGCGTAATTCCCAGACAGCTTTTTGAAATTCCCATTCAGGCAGCAATCGGCAGCAAAGTTATTGCCAGAGAAACTGTCAGTGCCATGCGCAAAGATGTTCTGGCTAAGTGTTACGGCGGCGATATTACTCGTAAACGTAAGCTTTTGGAAAAACAGAAAGCCGGTAAAAAACGCATGAAGCAGGTTGGCACCGTGGAACTGCCTCAGGAAGCTTTTATGGCCATTCTTAAAGTTGATAAGTAAAAGGTGAAGCAGATGAATAAATGGGAAATATTACAAGGGATATATATACATATCCCTTTTTGCTTGCAAAAATGTCAATACTGTGATTTTACTTCTTTCCCTCAGGTGGAGGGGAACAAGATGGTAGCCTATACTGAGCAATTATGCCGGCATATTGGCCGTTATAGGAAAATCATGCCTGTTAATCCAAGGGCCACGATTTACTTTGGGGGAGGGACTCCCAGCGTTTTGCCACTTTCTTGCTTGGAACAGATTGTGTACGCTTTAAAGGCCAAGGGTTTATGGCAACGGCCGGCTGAAGCTACCATTGAAGTTAACCCGGGCACTGTGGACGGGGAAAAGCTAAAGGCCTACAGAAACCTTGGCTTTGATAGAATCAGCATGGGAATTCAATCTCTTCATGACAAAGAATTAAAAACTATGGGGAGAATTCATAATAAGAAAGAAGCTCTTGCTGCTTTGGACATGGCCCAAAAAGCAGGATTTAAAAAAATAAACGGAGATTTGATTTTTGGCTACCCCGGTCAGACATTAAATTCAGTGAAAAGCTCCGTGGAAGAGCTGGTAAAACTTGGACTTACTCATATTTCTGTTTATAGCTTAAGCGTAGAAAAAGGTACCCCTTTAGCCAAAGATATTAAAGAAGGCAAGCTTAAACTACCGGATGATAATATGGTAGGCGACATGTATGATTTTATAGTCAAATACTTACCTGAACATGGTCTCAGACATTATGAAATTTCCAATTTTGCCAAACCGGGAGAAGAAGCACAGCACAATTTGGTTTACTGGCATTATTTACCTTATTTAGGCTTTGGTATAGGAGCAGTAAGCTTTACCGGCAGAGAAAGACGCACAGGGCCTTTAACCATGGCCGCATATCTGGCTGGGGGAAAACAGGACATAGAGAAACTCACATCGGATATTCAGCTGGAAGAGTGTATCTTCATGGGACTACGTACTATAGACGGTATTAATATAGAAGAAATAAAAGAACGTTTTGGCGTTGATTTCAAGAAAAAATATAGTAAAGAAGTTACTGAGTGTGAGCTGCAAAACCTTGTGGAATGGACGGAAAATGGTAATGTCTTAAGACTTACGGCAAAAGGCATGCAGTTTGGCAACAGAGTGTTTGAAAAATTCATGTGAAATTTTGTAAACCTATTGACATTTTGTCTAATAGGGTGTATCTTTATTATCAGATGTTAGCACTCTACACTAAAGAGTGCTAACAGACAGAAAGAGAGATGATAACAGTGCTGAGTGATAGACAAAGACAAATTCTTCAAATTATTATTGAAGATTATATTGCTACTGCTGAGCCTGTTGGGTCTCGCACTATAGCAAGAAAATATAATCTTGGTATTAGTCCGGCTACCATTCGTAATGAAATGTCGGATTTGGAATTGTTGGGCTTTTTGGATCAGCCTCATACTTCTGCCGGCCGTATTCCTTCCAGCAAAGCATATAGGTATTATGTAGATTCATTGATTAAACCCGGCAGTTTAACTCCCAATGATATTGCTCTCATTGATAACTGGTATAAGGAAAGAGTTCGTAACATTGATGATATTTTTCAGTCTACGGCAAAAATCCTTTCCCGTATGAGCAAAAACGTATCATTGGTTTTAGCCAATAAGGAAACAACCAGCAAGTTTTCTTATATGAGATTTCTACCATTAAATGAACATCAGGCAATTCTTTGCTTGATTACCGAAGATGGTCAGATTGATAATTGCGTTGTGGAAATTCCTTTAGGTATGCAGCAGGATGAACTGGATTATTTGGCCAGAAATATTACCAATAAGTTACATGGCATGAATCTGGATACCATTGATTCCGAAGTTTTGCACGATGCCCATCAGGAAATTCAGGGAGATAAGATGCTGTTTTCTTCTCTTTTGAAAGCCGTAACACAAATGCAGCAGGGCCAGAAGAAAGAAAAAATGTTTTTAGGTGGTACCAAGCAGTTGTTTAATCAGCCGGAATTTCAAGATGCCAACAGAATAAAAGAACTGTTGGGAGTTCTGGAAGAAGAACAGGTGCTGAAAGATATGCTTAATGCGGGAACTAATTCCGGATTAAGAGTTACCATTGGCAGCGAAAATACCTTCACAGGCATACAGGACTGCAGCATGATTCAGGCTACTTACCGTTTAAACGGGCAGGTAGTAGGAACTCTGGCTGTATTAGGACCTACCAGAATGGAGTATAAGAAAGTTATCTCCGTAATGGATTATCTGCAAAAGTATATGCATGTGGTATTTAATAAAATGAGTGAAGCAAACAAATAAGGAGGAAGTATAGTGCATAATCATAATCATAGCCATGGTTTTAACAAAGAAAACCGGCACGAAAATCTTTATCGCAAGGATCATAATAAAACTGCTGAACAGGCAAAAGCCCAACAAGAAAAAGCTGAGCAGGCAAAAACTGCAGAAGCTGAGGAAGAAGCAGTTAAGGATGCTGAAGCTAAGCAAGCTCAAGAACAACCAGAAACAGCAGAAACTCAAGAACAAACTGCTGAACAGGCCAAGGCTGCAGAAGCTACTCAACCGGACCCTCGTGATAAAAAGATTGAAGAATTACAAAATCAGTTGGCTCGTCTGCAGGCAGACTTCAGCAATGTTAGAAAACGCAGTGCTCAGGATCAGGAAAGACTGGCAGCTTTTGTTACGGCCAGTGTGACCAAAGAGTTTTTGAAAGTCCTGGATAACTTTGAAAGAGCTGAAGACAGCATGAAACAACAAGGTGCCACTGCTGAGGCCATGCATGAAGGCATGACAAAGATTCATAAGCAGTTCCAGCAGGCTCTCCAAGCATTGAAGATTGAAGAAATCCCGGCTCAGGGACAAAAATTCGACCCTCAGTTCCATGAAGCTGTTATGCAGAATACTGCCTCTGATTTGCCTGATGAAACGATAGATTTAGTAGCTGAAAAGGGGTACAAGATTGGCGACAATATTATTCGCCACAGTAAAGTACGAGTAGTACATAATTCTTAGTTGCTAACCGAGCACATATCGGTGATAATATAAATTCAAATTAAAAGATAACGAGATAGGGAGGAAACTATTATGTCTAAGATAATTGGTATTGATTTAGGTACGACAAACTCTGTTGTAGCTGTTATGGAAGGCGGTGCTGCTACCGTTATTCCTACTCAGGAGGGTGGTAATTTAACTCCTTCTGTTGTTGGTTTCACGAAAGATGACCAACGTTTGGTCGGTCAATTAGCAAAACGTCAGGCTGTATCAAATCCTGACAGAACTATTAGTTCTATCAAACGTCAAATGGGTACTCAATTCAAGGTTCACATTGACAACAAAGATTATACCCCTGAACAAATTTCCGCTATGATTCTGGAAAAAATGAAGGGTGATGCTGAAAAGTATTTAGGAGAAAAAGTGACCCAGGCAGTTATTACTGTTCCTGCTTACTTTAACGACAGCCAACGTCAGGCTACCAAAGATGCCGGTAAGATTGCCGGACTGGAAGTAATGCGTATTATTAACGAACCTACTGCTGCTGCTTTGGCTTATGGTATGGATAAAGCTGAAGACAAGACAATTTTGGTTTATGATTTGGGCGGCGGCACTTTCGATGTATCTATTTTGGAATTAGGTGACGGCGTATTCGAAGTTAAATCCACCAACGGTGATACTCATCTGGGCGGCGATGACTTTGATGAAAGAGTCATGAACTGGATGACTGATGAATTCAAGAAAAAGACCGGCATTGATTTAACCGGTGATAAGATGGCTATGCAGCGTATTCGTGAAGCTGCTGAAAAAGCAAAGATTGAATTGTCCAACATGCTGACCACCAATATTAACCTGCCTTTCATTACTGCAGGTGCTAATGGCCCTCAACATTTGGATATGGATTTGACCAGAGCTAAATTCGAAGAAATGACTGCAGATCTGGTAGACAAAACCTTTACCTGTGTGCATAAAGCTTTGGATGATGCTAAGATGGGTACCAAAGATATTAACAAGGTTTTACTGGTTGGCGGTTCTTCCAGAATCCCTGCTGTTCAGGAAGCTATTAAGAAATTATTTGGTCAAGAACCTGCTCACGGCGTAAACCCTGATGAATGTGTAGCTGTTGGTGCTGCTATTCAGGCCGGTGTTTTGGCCGGTGATGTTAAAGACGTTCTGCTTCTTGATGTAACTCCTTTGTCCTTGGGTATTGAAACCATGGGCGGTGTATTCACCAAGATTATTGATCGTAACACCACTATTCCTACATCTAAGAAACAAGTATTCTCAACTGCTGCCGATAATCAGCCTTCCGTTGATATTCACGTACTGCAAGGTGAACGTGAAATGGCTGCCGATAATAAAACTCTGGGTCGTTTCGAATTAGGCGGTATTCCTTTGGCTCCTCGCGGAGTTCCTCAAATCGAAGTTGCTTTCGATATTGATGCTAACGGTATTGTTAATGTTAGCGCCAAAGATTTGGGTACCGGCAAAGAGCAGAAGATTACCATTACTTCTTCCGGTTCTTTGAACAAGGACGAAGTAGACAAGATGGTTAAAGAAGCAGAAGCTAATGCTGCTGCCGACAAGAAACGCAAAGAAGACGTAGAAGTTCGTAACCAGGCTGATACCATGGTTTACCAGGCTGAAAAGACTGTTAAAGATATGCAGGGTAAAGGCCATGATGACAAGATTAAAGCAGTACAAGCTGCTATCGATACCTTGAAAGAAACCTTGAAGGGTAACGATTCTGCTAAGATTAAGAGCGATACTGAAGCTTTACAGAAACCTTTGTATGATTTATCTGCTGAACTTTACAAGCAAAATCAGGCTAACGGTGCAAAAGCCGGAGCCGGTGCAAATACCGGTGCCGGAGCTGGCGCAGAACAAAAGAAACCTGAAGATGATGTAGTTGATGCAGAAGTAGTAGACGATAAAGACAAGAAATAATATTCTTAGAGGGAGATACTAATGGCTGAAAAAAGAGATTATTATGATGTGCTGGGGGTGGCGAAAACTGCCACAGCCGATGAGTTGAAAAAAGCATATCGGAAACTGGCGCGTAAGTATCATCCTGATTTGAATAAGGATAATCCGGAAGCTGCCGAAAAGTTTAAGGAATGCAACGAGGCTTATAGTGTTTTGTCCGATGAACAAAAACGTGCTGCCTATGACCAATACGGTCACGCTGCTTTCCAAAACGGCGGTGGCGGTGCCGGAGGAGGCAACCCCTTCGGTGGAGGCTTTGGCGGATTCCAAGGTGGATTCGGCGGTTTTGGCGGTGGCGGCGAAGGCATGGATGATATTTTCAACATGTTCTTCGGTGGTCAGGGCGGACGCAGCCGTGCTCAGAAAAATGGTCCTCGTGCCGGGGCAGATTTGCGCCTGGATATGGAACTGACTTTTGAAGAAGCTGCTTTCGGTGTAGAAAAAAATGTTCGCCTTAACAGAGAAGAAACCTGTGAACGGTGCAATGGTTCAGGCGCTGAGCCCGGCACATCAGCTGAGACTTGTCCTGACTGCCATGGTACAGGTGAAGTCCGTGTAACACAAAGTACTATGTTTGGTCAGATGGTTAATGTGCAGCCCTGCCGTAAATGTCATGGTACAGGTAAAATTATTACTCACCCTTGCAAAGACTGCGGTGGTACAGGTCATATGAAGAAACGCAGCACAATTACTGTGAAGATTCCTGCAGGTGTTGATAATGGCTCTCGTTTAAGAGTAGCCGGTAAAGGCGAAGCAGGAACCAATGGTGGACCGACAGGTGATTTGTATGTTTATCTGTATGTGAAACCACATAAATTCTTTGGCCGTGACGGCACTACTGTAACCTGTGAAGTACCTATCAGTATAGTTCAAGCTACATTAGGCGCAGAGATTAAAGTACCTACTCTTTATGGTGAAGTGATCATGAAAGTGCCGGAAGGCACTCAGCCGGGAAAAGTTTTACGGTTGAAGGGTAAAGGTATTGCCAGTCTCCGTGACGGTACTAAAGGTGATCAATTGGTTCGTCTAAAGGTTGTAGTTCCTACTAAACTGGATGAGAAACAAAAGGACGCTTTGCGTAAGTTTGAAATCATCGGCGGGGACAATATCAATCCTGAAGAAAAAGGCTTTTTCGACAAAGTCAAAAATATGTTTAAGAAATAAAGAAAAGGACGCGATTACTCGCGTCCTTTTTATGTTATACTATGAAAGACAATAAGTGACGAGGAGATAGTGACATGGATGAATGGTTAGGAGTCAGCGTAAAAGTAAATCATGGGGCGGTAGAAGCAGTGGCAGATATGCTGAGAGAGGCAGGAGCTTCTAATAATGGTGTTGTTATTGAGGACCCTGTTTTGATTAATGATTTGCGGAAAACGGCTAACTGGGAATTGTGCGATATTCCGGAACAGACCAATACTGAGGTAGTCACTATTACTGCCTATTATCCTGAGGATGCTAAACTCCGGAATAAATTAGCTGAAATAGAGATAGGCCTTAAAACGATAGAACAGCGCATTGGCAAGTTTCAATTCGGCTCGACCCTTTTTCAAAAAATTTCCCAAGAAGATTGGGCTAATGAATGGAAGCAGTACTTTCATACTACGCATATTGGTAAATGCTTGGTAATTAAACCCAGCTGGGAAGAATATAAGGCTAAGCCGGGTGAGAAGATAATTCACATTGACCCGGGAATGGCCTTTGGAACAGGAACTCACCATACTACTGCTATGTGCATGGCTGAACTGGAAAAAATAGTAAAACCTGACAGTCTGGTATTTGATGTGGGTACCGGCAGCGGGATTCTGGCCATTGCGGCGGCGCTGGTAGGAGCGAAAAGTGTAAAGGCCGTAGATAATGATTCCACGGCAGTAAAAGTTGCCAGAGAGAATGTGGCAATGAATAAACTGGACCAAGTGATTGAAGTTAAGCAGGGTGATCTGCTGACAGGTACAGCAGGAAAGGCAAATATCATAGTAGCTAATATTATTGCTAACGTTATTATTGTTTTGCTGCAGGATGTACCGGGTAAGCTTTTGCCAGGTGGTTTGTTCTTAGCCAGCGGCATTATTGAAGACAGGGTTCAAGACGTAGAACAGGCTGCTGAGAAAGCAGGAATGACCATAAAGAAGATTAACCGGCGAGGAGGCTGGGCAGCCATCCTTATGGGAAAGGAAGAGTAACGTGCACAGATTTTTTTTGACGAAAAATTTTCAAGAAACCATGGATATAACAGGACCGGATGCACATCATATTAGCAAGGTGCTGAGAATGCAGGTAGGGGACACCCTGCAAATTGTCAGCTTGGATCAGATTTGTGCTCTTATGAAAATACAGGACATAACTTCTGAACAGGTTACAATTAACCTAGTAGAGAAAATAGAAGAGAACCATGAACCATCTGTGAAAATTATCTTGGCACAGGGATTGCCCAAAAGCGACAAAATGGATTTCATTGTCCAGAAAGCAGTAGAATTGGGTGTCAGCGTAATTTGCCCTGTGGCCATGGAAAACTCCGTGGTAAGGTTAGATACTGCCAAAGGAGAGAAAAAACAGCTCAGATGGCAAAAGATTGCCGCAGAAGCAGCCAAACAAAGCAAGCGGGACATAGTTCCTCAGGTTATGGTACCAACATCCCTGACACAAATTTTAAATGAGTATAAAGATGTGACCACAAAAATAGTTGCTTATGAAGTGGAAGATAAACGAAGCTTAAAAGAAGTGTTGCAAAAGCCGGGCAACTTAACTGACATATTACTTCTTATTGGACCGGAGGGCGGTATTTCTAAAGAAGAATTAGAATTGGCGCAAGGAGCAGGTATGACTGCAGTCAGTCTGGGCCGGCGGATATTGCGGACAGAAACGGCAGGACTTGCTGCCATAGCTGCTATTTTATATGAAACAGGAAATTTGGGAGGCTAGAATTAATGCGTACCATTGCTTTTTATACTTTGGGTTGTAAAGTCAATCAATCAGACACAGCATCCATGGAAAAACTTTTTACCCAGAGTGGTTATAAGGTCGTCGATTTTACTGAACCGGCGGATGTATATTTGATTAATACCTGTGTTGTTACCAACATGGGTCAGAGTAAATCTCGAAAAATAATTCACAGGGCTGCCAGAAAAGCCGGCAGTCCTTTGATTGTTGTTACCGGATGCTATCCTCAGACGGCACCGGAAGAAGTGGCAAAAATTCCAGGGGTGGATTTACTGGTTGGCAACCAGGACAGAAAAAATATTGTTGCACTGGTGAATGGTGCTTTGGACAGTCATCCGGAAAAGGCTATTAACCAAGTACATAGTTTTAATGGCAGCTTTGAAGATTTGGCAGCGGGAGTTGAGTCCACCAAGGATAGAGCTTTCCTGAAAATTCAAGAAGGCTGCAATCAATATTGTTCTTACTGTATTATTCCTTACGCCAGAGGTCCTTTACGGTCCAGAAGTTTGGACAGCATAAGGGAGGAAGTTGGTTCTTTGGTGCTGGAAGGTTTTAAGGAAGTGGTACTCATTGGTATTCACTTAGGTGCTTATGGACATGAAAAAGAAGGTGCTTCTCATTTAGATGGAGCAGTAGAGGCAGCTTTGTCTGTGCCGGAATTAAAGCGGTTACGGTTAGGCTCTCTTGAGTCAGTAGAAGTCGACGGCCATCTGCTGGAAATTATGGCTAAAGACAAAAGATTGTGTCCTCATTTGCATTTGCCATTGCAGGCCGGCTGTGATAAAACCCTGAAAAATATGCACAGGCCTTATACTACAGCTAAGTTTAAAAAATTGCTGGACGGCATAAGGGCAAAAGTTCCGGATATTGCCATTACTACGGACATTATCGTAGGATTTCCGGGGGAAACAGCCGAAGATTTTGCTGCAACAATGGCTTTTGCCAAGAAATGTAATTTTAGCAAAATTCACGTTTTTCCTTTTTCCCGGCGGCAGGGAACTCCGGCTGCTACTATGACAGATCAGGTACCTGAACAGGAAAAACAGTTAAGAGCAGCGGAATTGGGGGATTTAGACAAGATGCTGCATGAGGACTACTGTCGGTCTTTGCTAGGCAATACCTATGAAGTCCTTTGGGAAATGCGTAACAAAGAAGGTCTTTGGGAAGGGCTGACACCTAATTATGTGCGGACCTTTTGCCAAAGTGCTGAAGATTTAACCGGAAAAATTTTGCCCATAAAGATAGAAAAAACTTTCTTAGATGGAGTTTTAGGTGATATAATAGAAAACACGCAAGGGGGTGAAAATAATGACTGATTGTATTTTCTGTAAAATAGTAGCAGGTGAAATCCCCAGTAAAAAGTTGTATGAAGATGATAAAATCATCGTTATCAACGACCTTAATCCAGGGGCACCGGTTCATGTTTTGATTATACCTAAAGAGCATACCCAAAATATCCTTACTGCTTCTGATGACATAGTAGTATATGTGAAGAACAAACTTCCGGAAATAGTAAAGCAGTTGGGTATTGAGGAAAAAGGTTTTAGAGTAGTAGTAAATACGGGAGAGGATGGGGGACAATCTGTTCCACATCTGCATTTCCATGTTTTAGGCGGAAAAGCATTAGGGTGGCCGCCCTGTTAATCTTGTTGACAGAGTAGAGGGTTTTAGGCTATAATAACCTAGTGTGTATAGAATAATACACTTCCCGAATGAGTTCGTGGAGGGAGGGATAACAAGTGACAGAGATAAAAGTAGGCAAAACTGAATCCTTAGACAGCGCTTTGCGTCGTTTCAAACGTGCTACGCAAAAAGCTGGTGTTCTTTCTGAGGTTAGGAAGCGCGAACACTACGAAAAACCTAGCGTAAAACGCAAGAAGAAATCTGAGGCTGCCAGAAAGCGCAAGTTTAGATAATTTGGGGGCATTAAGATGTCATTACGAGCAACTTTATCAGCAGATATGAAACAAGCTATGAAGGATAGGGAAGCAGGTAAGCAACGCTTAGCTGTTATCCGTATGGCTTGGGCCGCGATTCGTAACAAGGAAATTGATGCGAAAAAAGAGCTGGATGACAATGAAGTATGTGCTTTGCTCATGAAAGAGGTTAAGCAAAGAGAGGATTCTATCACAGAATTCAAAAAGGCTGACCGCACTGATTTGGTAGAAGCAAATGAGCAGGAAATTGCCATACTGAGAAAGTATTTGCCGGAACAGTTAAGCGACGAGGATCTGAAAGCCATGGTCCAAGAAACTATTGCCGCAACCGGAGCCAAAACCATGAAAGATATGGGGAAGGTAATGGGCGCAGTAATGGCCAAAGCCAAAGGTCGTGCCGAAGGCGGTAAAATTAGTGCTTTCGTACGGGAATTACTGAAATAATTAAAAATCCGCAAATGGGGTAAAACCTGTTTGCGGATTTTTTATATTTCTATGCTATAATTAGTAAGTAATAACTAATTAACAAAGGGAGGTGCTGAGGCATGAAAAAATATTATTGGTTATATTTAATTTTATTCTTATGTTTTGCAATTTCTCCTGTAGGCGCTGCAGCAGGAAATTTAGTAGAACCATTGGATCTTGGTTATAGTCCAAATGAATGGGATTTGGATTGGACTGCTTTGATGTTATTTGGCATAGGGGCGGTTCTCTTATTTATAGAATTATTTATTCCGGGTTTTGGTATCTGCGGCATAGCAGGACTGCTTTGTTTTTTAGCAAGTGCTTATTATGCTTTGGGAGCTAGCCGTGCTACATTAATAGTACTGGCAATAGGCGTCGTTGTAGTGCTCATGCTAGTAGGAATCGTGATTAAATCATTGCCGAAAAATCCCCTTTGGCAGAGGCTTGTACTAAAAAACAAACCACAATCTATAACACCTCAGCAAAATAACTTAGCTGAGTATACAGGGAAAAAAGGAAAAACAGAAACCTTGCTGCGGCCAAGCGGAGTGGCAATTATAGATGGGGAACGGCTGGACGTTGTCACAGAGGGAGAATTTTTCCCGGCTGGCACTAAAATAGTAGTAAATAAAGTGGTAGGCAATAAAATATTTGTAAAAAAGGAGAACTGATCATGGACATTTTAGGCAGTGGTTTGATTATTATTTTGGCAATTGTTGTAATTGTTGTATTCTTGAATTTTGTTCCTGTGGGTTTGTGGATTTCTGCCATGGCTGCAGGTGTGGATGTAAGTATTTTTAACTTAATAGGTATGAGGCTGCGTCGTGTGCCGGCCGGAAAGATTGTTATGCCCTTGGTAAAGGCGAATAAAGCCGGTATTGCCATAGGTACTAATCAGCTGGAAGCACACTATCTGGCAGGTGGTGATGTGGATAACGTTATTGACGCTTTAATTGCTGCGCACAGAGCGGAAATTCCTTTGACTTTTGAAAGAGCCTGTGCTATTGATCTGGCAGGACGTAATGTACTGGAAGCAGTACAAATGAGTGTTAATCCGAAGGTTATCGAAACTCCTGTTGTTTCCGCTGTTGCTAAAAATGGTATTGAATTAAAAGTAAAAGCCAGAGTTACAGTACGCGCTAATATTGACAGATTAGTCGGAGGCGCCGGTGAACAAACTATTATTGCCCGTGTCGGAGAGGGCATTGTTACCAGTGTTGGTTCTGCTGTTAATCATAGTGAAGTTTTGGAAAATCCTGACCATATTTCTAAGACGGTATTGCAAAAGGGTCTGGATGCTGGATCTGCTTTTGAGATTCTGTCCATTGATATTGCTGATGTTGATGTAGGACGTAACATTGGTGCCAAATTATTGACAGATCAGGCAGAAGCAGATAAGCGCATTGCTCAAGCTAAAGCCGAAGAGCGTCGTGCCATGGCTGTAGCTCAAGAACAAGAGATGAAAGCTCATACTCAAGAAATGCAGGCAAAAGTTGTAGAAGCTCAGGCAAAAGTACCTACAGCACTGGCTTTAGCCTTAGAGAACGGCAGACTTGGTGTAATGGATTATTATAGAATGAATAACATTAATGCTGATACAGATATGAGAAAGACTATTTCCCAGGCCAGTCCTGACACCAACTCTTCTGATCCTAAAACAGCCCAATAAGGGGGCATGAACTATGAAAACCTTTATGTTATTTGCTTTATGGATAACAATGATATTTATTAATCATTATCAGAAAAAAGAAAAACAAAGCAGGAGACAACAATCTAATGTTAAGCGGCCTCAACCTAAAACTTTAGAAGAGCTGTTAATGGGATTTTCTCAAAAGGTAGAAGCAGTTAAAGAACAACCCTTAATTAGAAAAAATCCAAAAAAATATTCTTCTAATCCTATTGATTGGATAGCTGAAGACACGGATGTTCCCGATATGGTCAGTGAGCCTATGGAAGCTGAAACTATGGAAGCGGAACCTATGGTAGCAGAGAACATGGATGCAGAACCTATGATAGATGAAGATACTGTAGCAGAGGAACAGAATTTAACGTCTTTATCTGATGAAGATGCTTTAAACCCATTGACAGTAGATAATCCTTGGAAGGGAAAACTTAACAAAAACAGTATAAAAGCAGGCTTTGTTATGGCTCAAGTTCTAGATAAACCCAGAGCTATTAAACCTTTCCGTTTTGTACAATGAAAGGCAAATAATTAACGGAAAAATATATTGATAAGTTTGCAGGGGGCGGTAAAATGCTGGAGAAAGTAAATCTTAAAAAGAAAATAAAAAAAAGTGACTACGAAGAGCAGTTCCCTAAACTATTGGAAAAGCTGGGAGCTTTGCAGCGTGAACTTCGTGATGCAGAAATTCCGGTTATTATTCTTTTCGAAGGTTTTAGAGGTTCTTGGCGAGGACTTTTAATTAATAAGCTTATCTCTGCTTTAGACCCTCGCGGTTTCAGAGTCTTTTCCGCATCTAAAACAACGGAGAAACAAAAACAGGAGCCATTTTTTGCACAGTTTTGGAAAGAATTGCCGGCTGCAGGCCAAATTAACATTCACCACAGAGCCTGGTATTTTTTGCGGAATGAACATGCCGTAGGAGATAAAGATGAGGCCAGCGAATGGTACCATGTTAGTTTCGGGGAAATTAATGCCTTTGAAAAAGAATTAACAGATGAAGGTTATGTTATTCTAAAAATATTTACCCATATATCTGCCAAACAACAAGAGAAAAATATTGCCAAAGGTTTTCAAACATCAGGAAGTCAGTGGGAGAGCCTTACACCGGGTGGTATTGAAGGCATCAATTATAAGGCTTATGAAAAAGTATATGAAGATATGTTGGCAAAAACAGATATGGATTATGCTCCCTGGCATATTGTTCCTTTGGAAAACAAACGTACGGGCATTATTACAACTTTGAAAATTTTAATTGAAGAATTGACCCTTGCTTTGCAAAAACGAAAGCAAGAAAAACCGGAAAAACCTGCTAGTGTCAACGATGAAACAGTACCTGATATTTTAAGTAACTATGATTTGACCAAAGCCATTTCCGAAAAAGCTTACGAAGAAAAGTACAAAAAATTAAGAAAGCGGCTTGGAGAACTGCAGCTCAAACTGTATGAAAAGAAAATCAGTACTATCGTGGCCTTTGAAGGCTGGGATGCAGGGGGCAAAGGTGGAGCTATAAAGCGACTGACAGCAGGACTGGATCCCTTAGGGTATATGGTTAATCCTGTTCGTGCTCCCAATGATTGGGAAAAGCGCTTTCATTATCTGTGGCGTTTTTGGCAGCATATTCCGGCACCCGGTGAAACAGCGATATTTGATAGAACCTGGTACGGAAGAGTTCTGGTAGAAAGAGTGGAAGGCTTTGCTACAGTTCAGCAATGGCGCAGAGCCTATCAGGAAATTAATGATATGGAAGCTCAATGGGCCAAGCAGGGTTTTATAGTGCAGAAGTTCTGGATGCAAATAGATAAAGATGAGCAGTATGATAGATTCAAAGCCAGAGAGAATGATCCGGACAAGACCTGGAAAATCACGGAGGAGGATTGGCGAAACCGTGATAAATGGGGTGCTTATGAAGCTGCTGTTAATGAAATGCTCTACAGAACTGATACAAAAGAAGCTCCTTGGACAGTTGTAGAAGCAAAAAGCAAATTTTATGCCCGTATTAAAGTAATGGAAACAATGATCAAGAGAATGGAGCAAGCCTTAGAAAAATAGAGAAATCCGAAAAAGGCGACAAAATATGTCGCCTTTTTCTGTATTTTGGTCTATAATATATATGCATAAATTTATCTTGTAGGAGGAATTATGGCAGAATTCGCTTTCAAAACCTGTAATAGTCTGGAGTTTGGCTATTTTCCTTCCTTGGAAAAATTTGGCGTTGTCCATGGCTTTACTTGTCGCACCGGCGGCAGCAGTGATTTGGTGCCGGGGGGACTGAATATGGCGTTACATGTAGGCGATACAAAGGAAAAAGTCTTGGCTAACAGAATCCAAACAGCAAAGGCTTTGGGTTATGCTCCCGAAAAGGCTACTACTTGTGCCCAGGTTCACGGGAATAATATAATTGTTGTAACTAAAGAATTAGTAGGCAGAGGTGCCTATGACTATGCTGATACAATAAAAGATACAGATGGTTTAGTGACTGATTTGTCACAAGTACCATTAATGCTTTTCTTTGCTGACTGTGTGCCGGTTATGCTTATTGACACCAAAGGCAAGGGTATAGCGTTGGTTCATGCCGGATGGCGAGGTGCCGTCAGCAATATTGCTGCTAAAGGTGCTCAGCTTTTGCATGACAGGTATGGAACAGAAATGAAAAACATTGTGGCGGCTATTGGACCATCCATTGGCCCTTGCTGTTATGAAGTGGATAAAAGTGTCTGGGACAAAGCAAAAGAATTTCATGATTGCTTTATTCCTGCCAGGGAAAAACATTGGTTTTTAAATTTGTGGCAGGTTAACACAGAACAATTAGAAAAGCTAGGTATTCCTGGGGAAAATATTTTGTGCGCTGAATATTGCACCAAAGATCATAATGATAAATATTTTTCCTATAGGGCAGAACAGGGAAAAACCGGTAGGCTGGCTGCCATAATTTATCGAAGTTAAGAGGTAATTAATATGTTAGCAGATAATCTGGCAATGGTACAAAATAAAATAAAGGAAGCTTTGGCTAAACGCACAGAGCTTAAAGTCACAGGTGATGCTGTGACTATTGTGGCTGTAACTAAAAATCATCCAGCGGAAATCGTGACGGAAGCTTTGAACGCAGGACTAAAGAATGTTGGTGAGAACAGAGTTCAGGAAGCTCAGCACAAAAAGGCGATATTGCCGGCCGGAGGAATCTGGCATTTAATAGGACATTTACAAAAGAACAAGGCGAAACATGCTGTTGAACTGTTTGATATCATAGAATCTGTGGATAGCACAGAAATTTTGGACCGTATTGATAAATTAGCTGAAGAAGCCAATAAGATTCAAGATGTTTTATTGCAAATTAATGAGGCCAGAGAACCACAAAAAAGTGGGTTAAGTCCTGAAGATTTTGTGGCTTTGACAGGTAAACTGGCTGCTTATTCTCATGTGAGAGTAAGAGGTGTGATGGTTATAGCTCAGGCCACAGACAATGTGGAAGAAACCCGTCCTGTTTTTGCGGCAGGTTACAGGGATTTTTTGGCTCTGCAAAAAATAGTAGGCAAAGAAACCTGTAATATTCTGTCCATGGGCATGACTCATGATTATTGGATTGCCGTGGAAGAAGGAGCTAATGAAGTACGGGTTGGGACAGCACTTTTTGGCGCCAGGGATTATTCACAAAAATTTTAAGGAGAAATGGTGAAATAAATGAAAATAGTTGATAAGATTTGCGAAATTTTTGGCTTGTACAGCGAAGATGATGAACTAAGCTTGCCGGAACAAGAAGAAACCAAAGAGGAAGCAACGGCTGTGGCTCCTATGTTCGGCGCTAAAAGATGGAAAGAACGGGATGATCGTTTTGCCCGTAAAGATAAATCGATTTTTGGTTTTAGCAAAGAGAAATCTGATGATAAACTGATTTCCATGCCCTTAGCTACTAAACAGGTGAGAGTAGTTGTTATTGAGCCGGTTAATTTTGATGATGCTCAGAAAGTAGCAGATTATTTGCGGAAAAATCAACCTGTAGTAATTAACTTTGAAGATACAGACAGCGATGTTATGAAACGTATTATTGATTTTATCAGCGGTACGGTTTATGCCCTAAATGGCAGTCTGAAAAAAATTGGCAGAAGCATTTTGGTTTGTGCACCACAAAATGTTGATATAGATGCAGAAAATACAAGTTATGTTGATAGGGGGAATACAACACCATGGGGAAGATAAAAACACTGGGTAAGGTAGCTTTTATTGGTTGTGGAGCTATGGGTGAAGCAATTTTAAAGGGAATATTAAAAGCAGGTTTACTGACTAAAAAGGACGTAACCGTCGGTGTTCCTACCGTAGGAAGAAGAGAATATCTTTCTAAACAATATGGTGTAAAATGTTTTGCAGATAACAAACAAGCTGTGGCCGATGTTGACTTTGTGGTTTTAGCAGTAAAACCTCAAATGGCAAAAACTGTTTTGACACCTGAATTGGCACAAGCAATTCCCGCCAAAGCTACAGTTGTGTCCATTATGTCCAGTATTGATATTAGTATGATTCAAGGTATGATACCTGATAGAGCTGTTGTAAGGGTAATGCCCAACACACCTTTGGCTGTGGGAGCAGGTATGTCCGCAATTGCTCCTGACCAAAAGACTACGAAAGTTGCTTTGGAAGCAGTTAAAAACATTTTTGGCTCCTGCGGAGAAATTGTGGTTCTGGAGGAATCTTCCATGGAAGCAGTTTCTGCTATTAGCGGCTGCGGACCGGGGTACTGCTTTGTTCTTATTGATGCTTTGGCAGATGCAGGAGTTATGGCAGGACTGCCCAGAAATTTGGCTATCCAGTTGGCCGCTCAGACCTTTGCAGGCAGCGGTAAAATGGCTATAGAGACAGGTATTCATCCTGCTCAATTAAGAGATCAGGTTACCAGTCCCGGGGGTACTACTATTGCCGGTATTCACGCTATGGAGCTTCATGGTGTGAGAGGGGCTATGTATGATGCGGTGCAGGCTGTACTTGATCGCAGCGAGGCTTTGAAAGGAAATAAGTGATGGCTGATAGGGAAAAGGTTTTACGGTATTTTAAGGCCGGCGGCGATGAGCAAGTAGCCAGCAAATTGCTGGATTTGGCAGAAGGCGCCCGTAAAAGCCGTAAATATAAAGTAAGTGATTTTTTGGATCCTCATGGGCAAAATGTAGCAGAAATTGTTGCTGCCAATTTTCCCAATGTTAAAATCCAAACAGACGGAGGTCTGAAAAATCCTGAGCGGGCAAAAGTAGCTTTTGTCAGCGAAGAGTTTTATGGTAATCCGGATTTTGGGATTGAAGCATATGCTGTAAAGTGGGATAAACGTTACTATGATATAAATCACCGTGATATTTTAGGTGCTTTTATGGGTATAGGGTGCAAACGTGAAGTGCTGGGAGACATTATTTTTATTCCCGAAGGAGCCCAGTTTGTGGCTGATAGTACCATGGAGCCTTTTATTTTAGCTAATTTACAAAAAATAGGAGCCGCTCCTGTAGAAATAACGACTATTCCTTTAACTGATTTACAGGAAAGAACCGAACAGGTCAAAATAATTAAGGCTACTGTGGCGGCTCTGCGTTTAGATGCAGTAGCAGCAGCAGGGTACGGTGTTTCTCGGTCTCATATGTCTGATGAGATAAAAGCCAGAAACGTAAAAATTAACTGGCAGGAAGCTAAAAGTGCTTCCCAGGCTGTTAACGAAGGAGATATTATTTCCTTCCGTTCCAGAGGCAGGGTGGAAGTAGACGAAATAAAAGGCTTAACAAAAAAAGGAAGAACCAGCATTACGCTCAAACGTTTTATCTAGATTGCAAGGGGGCAATATGATTATACTGGTGCGCCATGGAGAGGCAACACATCATATTCATAATCTAACCGGTGGGTGGACGGATTCTGATTTGACCCCTGTAGGGGAAAAACAGATGAAAACCCTGGCTAAGAAATTGGCGAAAAGTTTTGCGGGTAGAGAAGAACCTAAAATTTTTGCCAGTGATTTGCGCCGGTCTTTTTTGGGTGCCCAAATTATTGCTCAGGCAATGGGAGATATTCCTGTTATTACCAAGAAATCCTTAAGAGAAAAAAATAATGGCAAAGCAGCAGGCCTGACGGAAACAGCAGCCCGTAAATATTATCACGGGCCTGTGGACGGACGGGAATTAGATCATAAGAATTATGATGAAGGAGAAACCAGACGGGAGTTTTTTAAACGCTGCCGTAAAGGTTTTCAGGAGATTCTGCCAACGGCCGAAAATATTATTATAGTGTCCCACAAAGGTGCTATTCAAAACATGCTTTTTACCTGGCTGGAACTTTCTATTGAGGATGTTTTCGCGAAAAACATTTCTTTTGATATCAGACCTGCTTCCGTGACCATTCTGGGAATCAACAGATGGCATGAAAATACGATATTTAGTTTGAATGACACAAGTTATTTATTCGGAGAACAGGATTTGTCTGTTTTTGATTATAAGTTCTTAAATAGATTTCCTCGTTAGCAGAAAGTGTTGCACAGGAAATCTTGTGTTACGTTGACAGAGGGTTGTAAATTGTTGTATAATAACAACAATTTGAGAAAATAAATGCTATGACGGAGACAGTAATCTTTAAAGCCTGATTTGGTTTTGAGCGAGATGGAGACGGTGTGAGTCCATACGAAAGCTTTAAGGCAGAAAATCACTCCCGAGCTGTTTGCCTGAACCGATAGTAAGACAAACCGTGTTAAGAACGTTAAAACTTATGAGTGGCAGGAAACTGTCATTAGGGTGGTACCACGGGTAACAATATCTCGTCCCTTCGGGGAGCGGGATTTATTTTTTTTTTGGAGGTGTAAATCGTGAGCAACGATAATTATGGAAAAACATTAAATTTGCCTAAAACAGATTTCCCTATGAGGGCAGGGCTTCCTCAAAGAGAACCTGAAATGCTGAAGTTTTGGCAGGACAATAATATTTATGAAGAAAAGGAAAAGCTCCATGCAGACTTACCTAAATGGGTTTTGCATGATGGTCCTCCTTATGCTAACGGCAAGATTCATATGGGTCATGCTTTAAACAAAGTTTTGAAAGATATTGTCATGAAGTACAAATATGCCCAAGGCTTTGGCACTCCTTATGTACCTGGTTGGGATACTCATGGTATGCCTATTGAGCATGCCTGCTTAAATGCCGAAGGAATTGACCGTCATTCCATGGATGCACTGACTTTGCGCAAACGCTGCAAAGAGTATGCTTTGAAATGGGTTGATATACAAAGAGAAGAATTTAAACGTCTTGGTGTACTGGGAGACTGGGATCATCCATATATTACCCTAAAGCCTGAATTGGAAGCTGATCAGATCAGAGTCTTTGGTGCTATGGCCAATAAAGGCTATATCTACAAAGGCAAGAAAACTGTTTACTGGTGTCCTCACTGCGAGACAGCTTTAGCTGAAGCAGAAATCGAATACGGTGATATGAAGACGCCGACCATTTACGTAAAGATGCCCATTGTGAAAGATAACGGCAAAATGCCGGCTGAAGCTAAGGGCAAAAAAGCATATATGGTAATTTGGACTACCACACCTTGGACTATTCCTGCCAACGTCGGCATTACTTTAAATCCTGACTTTGAATATGTCTGGGTGGAAAATGGCGATGAAGTTCTCTTTATGGCCAAAGAATTAATGAACAAAGTGGCCGAAGACTGCGGTCTGACTTTTGGTAAAGTTTTGGGAACAACCATGGGCCGTGAAATGGAATATGCTGAATGTGAACATCCTTTCCCGGAATACAATCATCGCAAATCCTTAGTTTGCCTTGCTGACTATGTTGACCTGGAAACAGGTACCGGTTGCGTTCATACAGCTCCCGGTCATGGTGACGTTGACTATTTAACCGGCGTTCAATACAAGCTGCCTATTCTTTGCCCTGTAGATGCACAAGGCAAATTAACCGCAGAAGCAGGAGAACGTTTCCAAGGCATGTTTGTTTTTGATGCTAATATCCCTGTACTTAAATATTTAGCAGAATTGGGAGTGCTCCTTGGCAAGAAAACTATTCGCCATCAGTATGCCCATTGCTGGCGCTGCAAGAACCCGATTATTTACAGAGCAACGGAGCAATGGTTTGCTTCAGTTGATGGATTCAGAGACCAAGCTTTAAAAGCAATTTCCGATGAAGTAAAATGGATTCCTTCCTGGGGTGAATCACGTATTCACAACATGGTGGCAGATCGTCATGACTGGTGTATTTCCCGGCAGAGAACCTGGGGTGTGCCTATTCCGGTGTTTTATTGCAAGGATTGCGGTGAACCTTTAGTTAATGAAGATACTATTGCCAAAGTTGCCGGCATTTTTGAAAAAGAGGGCAGTGATGCCTGGTGGATTCACAGTGCTGAGGAACTTCTGCCGGAAGGCTCTAAGTGTCCTAAGTGCGGCGGCACTCATTTCCGTAAAGAATCAGATATTATGGATGTGTGGTTCGACAGCGGTTCAACACATATGTCTGTACTGAGAAAGCGTCCGGAACTACATTGGCCTGCTGATATGTATTTGGAAGGCAGTGACCAGCATAGAGGCTGGTTCCAATCTTCCCTGTTAACTTCTGTAGCCGTAACCGGTCACGCTCCTTATAAGGAAGTCCTGACCCATGGCTATGTAGTGGATGGTGAAGGCAAGAAGATGAGTAAGTCCATCGGCAATACTATTGCTCCTCAGGATATTATTAAACAATACGGAGCTGATATTGTCCGTTTGTGGGCAGCTTCTTCCGATTACAAAGCTGATATCAGAATTTCTAAGGATATTTTAAAACAACTGTCTGAAGTATATCGTAAGATTCGTAATACCATTCGTTATATTTTAGGCAATACCAGTGATTTTGATTATGAAAAAGACGCAGTGCCTTTTGCAGAAATGGAAGAACTGGATAAATGGGCTTTGATGCACACTCAGCTTTTAAAGAAAGATGTTACCGCAGCTTATGAAAGCTATGATTTCCATGTTTTATATCATGCTATTCACAATTTCTGCACCTTGGAAATGAGTGCTTTCTACATGGATATCATTAAGGACAGATTATATACTTCCAAGCCAAATGACAAGAAACGCCGCAGTGCACAAACTGCTATGTATGAAATTATGCAGGACTTAATTGTAATGCTGTCACCGGTTCTGAGCTTTACCATGGAGGAAGTTTATCAGTTCATGAACAAGCCTGCTGATGCGCCTAAGAGCGTACAGATGCTTCCATGGCCCAAGGTTCATGAGGAATATATTGATAAAGATTTGGAAACTAAATGGGATAATTTCATTGCTGTCCGTGGAGAAATCACGAAAGTATTGGAAAATGCCCGTCGTGCTAAGACCATTGGTCACTCCTTGGATGCTAAGGTTGAGCTGCATGCCGAAGGAGAAGCTTTGCAGATTCTCAAATCTGTAGAAAAAGATTTGGCTAGTTTGCTGATTGTTTCTCAGGCTGTTATTGTAGAAGGTGTAGCTGAGGGAGCAGAGGCTACAGGTCGTGAAGATCTGAAGGTTACTGTTAAACCGGCAGAAGGTCACAAGTGTGAACGTTGCTGGATTTACAGCGATACTGTTGGTCAGGATCCAGAGCATCCGACTTTGTGCGCTCGCTGCAGCGCTGTAGTAAAGGACTAAAGATAATAGAAAAAACACTTTGCAACGTAAGCTGCAAAGTGTTTTTGTTTATTCATAGTGATTAAGGATGTTCTTAATACGTTCTTTTTTGGTTTTGGGAACCTTCTTTTCGTAGTTCCTGAAATTGTTGTCTCTGTGGTCAGTGGAATAGTCCGCATAGTCTATTTCATAATGACCTTCATAGCTTCTGTTATAATCACCGTGACCGTCGTCACAATAATACATTTGTTCCATAATGCTCACTTCCTAAAAATGTGGTGGAACTAACTGGACTCGAACCAGTGACCCCCACGATGTCAACGTGGTACTCTAACCATCTGAGCTATAGTTCCCCAATAAGTTACTGTTGTCATTCTAGCTTATAGAAGGGAAGCTTGTCAAGTTTCGGTTAATATTTGTCTAGATTATTGGTTTTTTCTAAGATAAACAGTATAATAGATATGTAAAGAAAAAATTGGAGGTATGAATAGTGAAAAAAATATTCAGTATAGCATTGATAGCGGTTTGTTGTGTGTTCTTAGCAGCATGTGGGGGACAAGAAAAAAAGGCAGGAGCAGGTACTGCAGAGAAAAAGGCTGCTGCAAATCCCTCTGTAAAACCAGCCACAGCTGTTTTTATTACCAACATGGGAGAATTTCAAGTTAAACTTGCTACTAAAGAGGCACCTGTTACTTGTGCTAATTTCATAAAACTGGCTAAAGAAGGATTTTATAAAAACTGCACTTTCCATAGAGTTATTGATGGTTTTATGATTCAGGGCGGTGACCCCACAGGTACCGGTACAGGCGGTCCCGGCTATACCATTAAGGATGAATTTTCTCCTAAGCTGAAACACGACAGTGCCGGTGTTCTTTCCATGGCTAATGCTGGACCTAATACAGGGGGCAGCCAATTTTTCATTACTTTGGCTCCCACCGAGTGGCTGAATAATAAACATGCTATTTTTGGCAAAGTTATTAAAGGCATGGATGTTGTACAAAAAATCGGGAGAGTAAAAACAGATGGACGGGATAAACCTGTACAGCCTGTCGTTATTAAAAATATAGAAATTAAAGAGGAACAGTAGAGGGGAGGGATATTTTTGCCGGAGAAAAGCGAAACTAGATTTGAAGTACGTGACCAACAGGAAATGCTGGGTATTTTAGGGAAAAATGATGAACTGCTGCATATTATGCAGGATGACGTAAACTGCACCTTGGTAGCCAGAGGCAATGTTATTACGGCATCAGGAGAGCAAAGTGCTGTAGAATTGGCAGCAAAATTAATAGAAGAAATGCTCTATCTATATCGGCAGGGTTTGCCCATAACCAGTCACGAAGTCCGTTACAGCTTGAAAATGCTGTCGGAAGGCAAAGAAGAAAGTCTCCGCAAAATGGATTCCCAAACGATTTTAGTGACCAACAGGGGACGCCAGGTTAAGGCGAAAACCATGGGTCAGTTGACGTATTTAGAGACTATCGAAAATAATGTTATTACCATTGGTATTGGCCCGGCCGGTACAGGAAAAACTTATTTGGCAGTAGCTATGGCAGTAAAAGCTCTCCGGGGTAAAGAAGTGGAACGGATAATTTTGACCAGACCTGCGGTAGAAGCAGGAGAAAAACTGGGCTTTTTGCCGGGGGATCTGCAGGAAAAAGTAGACCCCTATTTACGGCCTTTATATGATGCTCTTTATGAAATGCTGGGATTAGAAACTTTCCAAAAATATTTAGCCAAGGGTGTTCTTGAAGTAGCACCTCTGGCATATATGCGTGGCAGAACTTTAAACGATTCCTTTATCATTTTGGATGAAGCTCAAAACACTACTCCAGAGCAGATGAAAATGGTATTAACCAGATTTGGCTTTGGCTCGAAGATGGTTATAACAGGCGATGCTACCCAAGTGGATTTACCTAATGGCAAGGAATCGGGACTGACAAATTCAGCTTATGTGCTTCGTGCTACTCCCGGTATTGGCATTGTGCATTTTTCCGAGGCGGATGTAGTGAGACATGAAATAGTGGCAAAGATTATCAGAGCCTATGATGAATATGACAAGCAAGTAGAAATTGCGAAATCAGCTAAAAGGGTGGGAGAACCATGATTGTATCATTAGAAAACAAGCAGGATAAAGTAGTTATTCCCGAAGAAATGGAAAAGCTTTTAAAAGGTGCTATGAATATTGTGGCCAAGCGGCAAAAGCTAGGCGACAAAGTAGAAGTAGATATTACAATTGTAGACGATGAGGAAATTCATGCTTTAAACAAACAATATCGTAAAGTAGACAGACCAACAGATGTGCTTTCTTTTGCTTTAGACGAAGGAGAAGAAGAACCGGAAGTCCTAGACAGCGATACAGAACATTTACTGGGTGACATTATAATCTCGGCTCCCAAAGCCGTAGCTCAGGGTGAAGAATTCGGTCATGGATTGCCCCGGGAAATGACCTATTTGGCTGTCCATGGAATTTTGCATCTTTTAGGATATGACCATATGAAAGAAGCAGACAAAACTGTTATGCGCAAAGAAGAAGAAGCTGTTCTTAGAGAAATGGATTTATCCGAAGAATTTTTTGGAGGCTGATAAAATGGATCAGGAACT
>JALCSJ010000002.1 GCA_022653215.1 Acidaminococcaceae bacterium | reverse complement strand
AAAAGTTGCGATGAAAAAGAGAGTACTTTATAAAAAACGCTACAGAAAAACGGAAGAGATGAGAACCGTTGCATTAATTATAGAGGAAGTTCACTTTGGAGTAACTGTGCTGAACTATTAGTAGGCACGGCGTTGGCTGCGTTATAGCCAAAAAGTATAAAATAGGGTGGTACCGCGAAACTTTCGCCCCTTGTCAGGGGTCGGAGGTTTTATTTTTTTTAGGAGGCGTAAAAAATGAATGACAAATTGCAGGAAATAAGAGAAAAAGTCCTACTCAAGTTAAAGGACGTTAAATCTCTGGACGATGCTAAGTCCATTAAAGTGGAATACCTAGGAAAAAAAGGCGCATTAACAGAAATTTTACGTGGCTTAGGCTCAGTAGCTGCAGAAGAAAGACCTAAAATCGGCAAGATGGTTAATGAAGTAAGGGCTGATTTGGAAGAAAAACTTAATACCAGACTAGCAGAATTGGAAAAGCGTAAATTGGCCGATAAGCTGGCTAAAGAAAAAGTAGACATTACCATGCCGGGCAGAAAACCTCAGGAAGGCCATTTACATCCTGTTATTTTAACCCTGCGGGAAATGAAAAAGATTTTTATGCGTATGGGCTTTGAAGTAGAAGAAGGACCGGAAATTGAAAATGATTATTTCAATTTTGAAGCGTTGAATCTTCCTAAAGACCATCCGGCTCGTGATATGCAGGATACTTTCTACGTTACCGATGAATATTTATTGCGGACCCAGACTAGCGGTGTTCAGGCCAGAGCCATGCAATCCAGAGAACCCAATACGCCCATTCGTATGATTTGCCCGGGAACTGTATATCGCAATGACTATGATGCTACTCATTCACCTATGTTCCATCAGGTAGAAGGTTTAGTAGTAGATAAAAATATCAGCTTAGCTGATTTAAAAGGTACTTTGGAAACATTCTGTAAAGAAATGTTTGGTTCTAGTGTAAAAATCCGTCTTCGTCCCAGTTTCTTCCCATTTACGGAACCATCTGCAGAAGTGGATATCAGCTGTGTTATGTGCGGGGGCAAAGGCTGCAAAGTCTGCAAGAATTCAGGTTGGCTGGAAATATTAGGCAGTGGCATGGTGCACCCCAATGTGCTGAAAATGAGCGGCTATGACCCGGATAAAATGAGCGGGTTTGCTTTTGGCATGGGGGTGGAGCGTATTGCCATGCTGAAATATGGTATTGATGATTTGCGTTTATTCTTTGAAAATGATTTGCGGTTCATCCGCCAATTCAAATAAGGAGGAAAATTATGTTAGCATCTATAAATTGGCTTAAGGATTATGTTGATATTAATGTTACTCCGGAAGTGTTGGCTGATAAGCTGACCGGAGTAGGGCTGGAAGTAGAGAGAGTAATTCATTTGGGAGAAGGCATCGAAGGTGTTATAACCGGTAAAGTAGAAACCATTGAACGGCACCCTAATTCTGACCATCTGTGGATTTGCATGATGAATCTTGGACAAGGAGACCTGGTACAGATTCTGACAGGAGCTCAGAATGTTCATCAGTATGATATGGTTCCGGTGGCTGTAGTAGGTTCAAGACTGCCTAACGGCATGAAATTGAAAAAAGCAAAAATGCGTGGTTTAGATTCTTTCGGTATGTTGTGCAGTGCAGAAGAATTGGGTATTGATGCTAAACTGCTTTTGCCGGAACAAAGAAACGGTATTTATATTCTTCCCCCGGATACACCTATTGGTGTTGATATTAAACCGGTACTGGGACTGGATGATGTAGTACTGGATATTGATTTAACAGCTAACCGCGGAGATTGCTTTAATATGTTGGGTTTAGCAAGAGAAGCAGCGGCAGTTTTGGACAAGCCTATGACTATGCCTGATTTAACTGTGGAAGAAAAAGCAGGGGGCGATGTAAAAACCATGGCTACGATTAAAGTCGAAGCCAAGGATTTGTGCAGCCGTTTTGCCATGAAACTTTTAAAGAATATTAAAATTGCTCCTTCTCCTGTCTGGATGCAGAATCATTTAAGAGCAGCAGGGATGAGACCTATTAACAATGTAGTAGATGTTACCAACTTTGTTATGCTGGAAGAAGGGCAGCCTATGCATGCCTATGATTACGACAAGGTTGCCGACCACACCTGGATAGTTCGCCGGGGTGGAGATGGGGAAAAGCTTGTTACTTTGGACGAACAGGAACGCAGCTTAAATCATAATATGATTACAATAGCAGATCCGGAAAAAGCTATTGGTTTGGGCGGTGTTATGGGTGGACTACTTACAGAAGTAACTTATGATACGGTCAACGTTATGCTGGAATCAGCTACTTTTAACGGTCCAAGCATTAGACATACATCCAAGGATTTAGGCCTGCGCAGCGAAGCATCTCAACGGTTTGAAAGAGGCGTAGATACTGTCCTTAATCATGATGCTCTGAACAGATGTGCTAATCTGCTGGAAAAAATGGGAGCTTGTGAAACGGTGGGCGGCATAGTTGAAGACTACCCTGTAGAGGTTAAACCTGTTGTTATTAAAGTAACGGCTGAAGCTATTAATAGCCGTTTAGGTACAGATGTGAGCAAAGCAGAAATGATTGCTATTCTTAAAAAACTGGCTTTTGCTGTTACGGAAACACCGGATGGAGCTCTATCGGTAACTGCACCTACCTGGAGACTGGATGTAACATGCGATGCAGATATTAGCGAAGAAATTGCCAGAATGCATGGCTTTGAAAAATTGCCTTCTACTTTGCCTAAACTGGAAATAACCCAGGGAACTCAAAAACCTATCGAAGATGTTAAAGATGCAATCCGGGATTATTTAACAGGAGCAGGCTTTAATGAAGTTATGACTTATAGCTTTATTCATGCCAACAATTTCGATAAATTACATTTAGGCGCTGATGATATTAGACGTAAGGCTATTAATATCATGAACCCGATCAGTGATGAATTTAAAACCATGCGTACAACCATGGCACCTAGTATTTTAAGTACGGTTGCTTATAATCTGGCCAGACAAAATGACAGAGTAGATATTTTTGAAATCGGCAGAATTTATGTTCCCAAGGAATTGCCGTTAACAGAATTCCCTGAAGAAAAACCGGTTTTGTGCCTGGCTTTAAGCGGGAGACGTGCGCCTATTCAATGGAATGACAGCAAAGACAATGTTGATTTCTTTGATGTTAAAGGTGTTTTTGAGGGTCTGATGGATTTAGTCTCAGCCAAAGATTATCAACTGGTGCCGGGTACGGAGCCTTTCCTTCATCCGGGCAAGAGCTGCGATATTATTTATGCCGGCAAGAAAATTGGTTACTTTGGGGAAGTTCATCCTGAAGTACAAAACAGTTTTGCTTTGTCAGGGGAAACTTATCTCATGGAAATAGCAGTGGAGCCTTTATTGGCTCAAGCTTTGGTTGTGCCCCAATATAAATCGGTTCCTCAGTTCCCAAGTTCTTCCCGGGATATTGCCGTAGTTGTTCCTGAGGATACTCCGGAAGCAGATTTGGAGACTGTGCTCCGTAAAAATGCCGGTAAACTTTTGACCAACATCAAACTTTTTGATGTTTATAAAGGCAAACAGGTAACAGATGGCTGTAAGTCCATGGCTTTTAACCTGACCTTCCAGGACAAGGCTAAGACTCTTGTGGATGCCGATGTTGATGCTATTATTAAAAAAGTTTTGGCAGATGTAGAGAGTGCTTTTAAAGCAAAGCTCAGAGATTAAAGACATAAACAGAGAAAAATCACAGAACAGAGAAAAATCACTTGCCAGAAAGTTGATTTTATGATAATATATACAACTGTCAGACTACAAGAAGTGGCCCAGTAGTTCAGTTGGTTTAGAATGCCGCCCTGTCACGGCGGAGATCGTCGGTTCAAGTCCGTCCTGGGTCGCCAAGTGCGGAAATAGCTCAGTGGTAGAGCACAACCTTGCCAAGGTTGGGGTCGCGAGTTCGAGTCTCGTTTTCCGCTCCATAGGAGTATAGTTCAATTGGTAGAGCAGCGGTCTCCAAAACCGTAGATCTGGGTTCAAGTCCTAGTACTCCTGCCACAAAATGTCAGAGCTGTAACACAATGATTATTTATCATTATGTCACAGCTCTTTTTGTATCCCAAATTTTAAGTACAGACTGGCAAATTATCCAGCAGTTTATGATATTTACCCTTGCCAAAAGTCAAAAAGTCAAATATAATAGAAGAGCAAGGAGGTTTTATTATGCGTAATATTGCAGATGATATAGAAAAATTTATTATTAGTGAATTATTTGGTGATGATACAGATTCAATTAATGTAAAAAGAAGCCAGCTGGCTGAAAAATTAAGCTGTGCCCCTTCTCAAATAACTTATACATTGACTACTAGGTTTACACCTGAAAAGGGCTATGAAGTGGAATCTCGGCGGGGTAATGGGGGATTTATCCGCATTATCAGGCTTCATAATGTGCCAAGAGCTACTTTGAACAGTACTACAATAACTAATTTAACAGCCGGAGAGCTGGTTCATGCCATGGAAGCTAATAGCATGCTGACAGACCGGGAGGCTGCTGTATTTAATTATTTCTTAAATGTATTCGGCGATCAGGTTTCGGAAGAAGACAAACTGACTATGGTAAAAAAAGCCTATAGCAAAATGAGTGGAGGCAAATAAAGTGGCCAAAAACAGAATACAATTTGTCTGTCAGCAATGTGGCTATGCAACACCTAAATGGCTGGGTAAATGCCCGGAATGCGGTACTTGGGATTCTTTTGTGGAAGAACCGATAGTTCCGGCCAACAGCCGAACTTTTCTTGATACAGGGGAAAAGGCTGTGCCAACTACAATTTCTAAAGTCACTAAAACAAAAGTTAAAAGAATTGCTACCCATATTGGTGAATTTGACAGAGTCCTGGGAGGCGGTATAGTTCCGGGCTCTTTAATTTTGCTGGCAGGAGCTCCGGGAATCGGCAAATCAACTATTGCTTTGGATGTTGGTATGAAAGTAGCAGGAACCGGAGAAAAAGTTTTGTATGTGTCGGGAGAAGAATCTGAGGCTCAGACTGCTATGCGCGCAGAGCGTTTGGGTGAAGCTTCTGATAATCTTCTGATTATGACAGCTACAGAACTTACGGGGATTTTGCTGCAGGCCAAGAACCTTAAACCACGGCTGTTAGTTATAGACTCTATCCAAACAATGTATACTAACCGTCTGGAAACAGCTGCGGGCAGTGTAGGCCAGGTGAGAGAATGTACTGCAGAGCTTTTGCGCTTTGCCAAGGAAACTAATATTGCTGTAATTATTATTGGTCATGTTACTAAAGACGGTAATATTGCCGGACCGCGTCTTTTGGAGCATATGGTTGATGTGGTACTCCAATTCGAAGGAGAAAGGTCATATGCTTTCAGAGTATTGAGAGCTATTAAAAATCGTTTTGGTTCCACTGAAGAAAGCGGTATTTTTTCCATGGAAGAAGCAGGACTTAAGGAAATCATCAATCCTTCAGGGCTTTTTCTGGACAAAAAGGAAAATGTAGTACCGGGCTCAGCTATTACAGCAGTCATGGAAGGCAATAGACCTATTCTTACAGAAATTCAGGCACTTGTATCAAGAACGCCTTTTGGCCTTCCCAGAAGGACAGCAGTAGGCATTGATTTTAACCGGATTAACATGTTCCTGGCAGTATTGGAAAAAAGAGTAGGAATGAATTTCGGTATGCAAGATGCCTATGTATGTGCCGTAGGGGGCATAAAGGTTAGTGAACCCGCAGCGGATTTGGCTATAGTTGCGGCATTAGTATCAAGTTTTCGCAATGTAGCTTTACCACTGGGATGTCTTTGTCTCGGGGAAGTTGGTTTAACGGGGGAAATGAGGCCAGTAAGTGCGGTAGAGCGGCGGATTAAGGAAGCAGCAAAATTGGGCTTTAGTAAATTTATTGTTCCCCAAAACAGTCTAAAAAAGGAAAGTTATGACCTTAAAGGTGTTTCTCAAGTTGGAACAGTAGAAGAAGCTTTGCGAATCATTTTTAAGGAGTGAAAAAATAAAATAAAAAAGTTATATATTTATATTGACATCATAGAAACTAAAATGGTATAATCATTTCTTTTGACATACCTGTGAATTTGTGTTAAAATAGAAACAGTTGTTAAAGTATGCCCTTTTTATGGGCGATCACAGGGAGGCAAAAGGCATGTTTTCTATCGGGGACAAGGTAGTCTATCCTATGCACGGTGGCGGAATAATTAAAGAAATTGAAAAACGCAAAGTTCAGGGGATTTCCGTAGACTATTTTGTAGTACAAATGCTCTTGGAGAACATGAAAGTTATGATTCCTGCGGAAAACCTGGAAAAAGTAGGTGTCAGGCATATTGTCAACAAAAAGGCTTTGACAAAAGTTGAGCAGGTTCTTAAAGACCGGCCTGAAAACAAAATGAAGCAGATAACATGGAACAGACGGTTTAATCTCTATATTGACAAGATGAAAACCGGGGATATTTATGCTGTGGCAGATGTGGTGAGAACTTTGGCTGTTCAGGGCATAGAAAAAAAGCTTTCTACAGGTGAAAGACGGCTTTTGATTACGGCAAAGCATATTTTGCTTAGCGAAGTTATGCTGGTTCAATCTGTGGACGAGGAAAAAAGCGAAGAATGGCTGAGTAAGTTTGTATAATAGGAAAAAGTCAATAAAATACGTCAAAATCTGACGTATTTTATTTTTTTTTACTATATTTATGGTGTGATTTATAGTAAAATATAATGATAGCAGTTAGAAGTGTTTTAACGCAAAGGAGGTGAGAAAATGGTAGAAAAAATTACTAAAGTAATGGTAACATTGATTTTTGCCGTAGCAGGTTTTTTTCTTATGAGAATTTTAACTCCTCCTTTGGTTGCATATTTGGGGTGGGACATTATTAAAGAAGGTGTTATCGGTTTTACGATTTTGGATTTCACTCTGGGTTTAGTAGGCGTAGTCCTTTTGGGTATGGTTGGCTGGGTGACGACTCCTTTTCTTTTAAACAAGACCTTGATCGTTTCCGAAAGAATTGCCGATATGCTTTCTAATTTGCCTACTTTTGATATTGTGGTAGTGGCGGCAGGGGTGATAATAGGCTTGATCGTAGCAACTCTTTTCGGGTCTGCTTTTTCCAGACTGCCTATTGTGGGTCCTTACATACCGTTGCTCTTGAGTATTGTTGCTGCTATTGTTGGTGCCAAAGTTGCCTTAAGTAAACGTACTGATATCGAAGTGTTTTTTGATAGGACAGGCTTTTTTAGAAATACCAAAGAGAAAAACAAAAAAGTTGCTCCTAAAACAGTTTCCTGCAATTATAAAATTTTAGATACCAGTGTTTTAATTGATGGCCGTGTGGCAGACATTATTAGCACAGGCTTTTTGGAAGGACCTATTGTCATAGCGCAGTTTGTGCTTGAAGAATTACAAAAAATCGCCGATTCTGCGGATACTTTAAAGCGAAACAGAGGCAGACGCGGTCTTGATGTAGTAAAAGAAATTCAAAGCAATACAGTGGCTCAGGTTATTATTTCTGACAAAGATTATGATGATATAACAGAAGTTGACACTAAACTGCTAAGGCTGGCCAAGGAAATGGGCGGCTATGTAGCTACTAATGATTATAATTTAAGCAAAGTAGCAGATATCCAAGGTGTTCGCATTCTGAATATTAATGATTTGGCTAATGCTCTTAAACAGGCTGTCTTGCCCGGGGAAGAATTAAACGTGTTTTTAGCTAAGGAGGGCAAAGAACCTGGTCAGGCTATTGGCTATTTGGACGATGGTACCATGATTGTTGTGGAAAGAGGCAAGCGTTCTGTTAATTTTACAGCGCCTGTTATTGTTACTTCTGTTTTGCAGACTTCGGCAGGAAGAATGATTTTTGCTAAACTCAAATAAGGGCTGGAATTATGGAGAAATTAAATGTTATTATAGCTGCAGCAGGCAAAGGAACCAGGCTGGGGATGGGTATGAACAAAGCTTTTGTCAAGCTGGCGGGAGTGCCTATAATTGTGCATAATCTCCGACAATTAAATAATTTGCCGGATTTAGGCACGGTATTCATTGTGGTAGGCAGCGGTGAATTGACGGAAGCAGAAAAAATGTTAAAGAAGTATCAGACGGGGTATTTCCCTCTGGTACGCTGGCAATTGGTAGCCGGTGGTAGGCAAAGACAGGATTCTGTGGCAAATGCCTTGGCTCAGATTAAAGAAAAAACCGGCTGGATTGCTGTCCACGATGGAGCCAGACCTTTTGCTGCCAGTGAGCTGTTTGCCGAAGTATGGAGCACGGCAAGAAAAACAGGGGCAGCTATAGCAGCTGTTCCCTGCAAGGATACAATCAAAGAAGTAAATCCCGAAAAGCTTGTAAATGCGACTTTGGAACGTTCCAGACTATGGGCTGTTCAGACACCGCAGATTTTCTCCCTGGAGCTTTTGCGCAAGGCATATGCCCAACTGCAAAAAGCAGGGAATATGGTCACAGATGATGCCGGCGCCGTTGAACAAATAGGCGGTAAGGTAGCTGTGGTTATGGGAAACTATAAAAATATAAAAATTACCACTCCTGATGACCTTATTCTGGGAGAAGCATTTATTAAAGGAGCAGCAAATATGGCAGATAATATTCATGTAGGCAGCGGGTTTGATGTACATAGACTGGTACCGGACCGAAAGCTGATTCTGTGTGGGGTGACAATTCCATATACCTTGGGACTCTTAGGCCATTCAGACGCAGACGTGGCTCTCCATGCATTGATGGATGCTATGCTGGGAGCTGCAGGATTTGGAGACATAGGTAAATTGTTCCCGGACACAGATCCTGCTTTTAAAGACGCAGACAGCATGGTTCTGCTCAAAGAGGTTATCGGTAAGCTGCAGGAGGCAGGATGGCAGGTCAATAATGCAGATGTTACTATTATTGCCCAAAAACCAAAACTGGCTTCTTATCGGGAAGCCATGGAAAAGAATCTGTCAAATATTTTACATTTGACAGCAGATGCTATTAATGTTAAAGCAACTACTACAGAGCAACTTGGTTTTACAGGGCGGGGAGAAGGCATTGCCTCCCAAGCTGTAGTTACCATTAAAAAAATATAAAATTTTTGGAGGCATAGAATTATGGATAATGAAATACGTGTAAGATTTGCACCCAGTCCTACGGGACCTTTTCATATTGGCGGAGCCAGAAGTGCTTTGTTTAACTGGCTTTTAGCTAAGAAATTAGGAGGGAAAATGGTCCTGCGTATTGAAGATACGGACAGAGACCGTTCTAAGCCCGAATACGAAGAAAATATAAAAAATGCTCTAAAATGGCTGGGCATCAACTGGGATGAGGGCGTTGACGTAGGTGGACCTTACGGACCTTATCGTCAAATGGAACGTCTGGATATTTACAAAAAGTATACGGACCAATTATTGGCAGAAGGCAAGGCTTATTATTGTTACTGCTCTCCGGAAGAACTGGAAGCAGAAAGAGAAGCTCTTACGGCTGCCGGTAAAATGCCTCGCTACATGGGTAAGTGCAGAAACCTTACTCCTGAACAGAGAGCAAAATTTGAAGCAGAAGGCAGAAAACCCACTATTCGTTTCCGTGTTCCTGAAGGAGTAGATTTAACATTTAATGATCTGGTGCGGGGAGAAGTGCATTTTGATTCTGACGGCATCGGTGATTTTGTTATTGTAAAAGCTGATGGCATCCCTACTTATAACTATGCAGTAGTTATCGATGATTCTCTGATGCACATCACCCATGTAATCAGAGCTGAGGAGCATTTATCCAACACTCCCAGACAATTATTGGTTTATGATGCCCTGGGATTTAAACGGCCGGAATTTGGTCATATTTCCTTGATTTTGGGTAAAGACAAAAAGAAAATGAGCAAGCGGCATGGTGCTACTTCCTGTGATCAATACAGGCAATTAGGGTATTTGCCCCATGCTCTGGTTAACTTCCTGGCACTTTTGGGCTGGGCTCCTACCGATGAGCAGGAAATATTTACTACAGAAGAATTAATTAAAGCTTTTAATATGAAACATGTAGCAAAAAATCCGGCAGTTTTTGATATTGAAAAATTAAACTGGATTAATGCACATTATATTAAACAAATGACACCTGAAGATTTCTTCGCTTTGGCTAAACCATTCATGGTAAAAGCAGGTTACATGACAGGAGAGGAAACCGGCGAAAAATTAGCCTGGCTGGAAAAAGTTGTAGCCACTGCTCAAACGCAAGTGGAATTTGGTGCCCAAATTCCTCCGGCTGTTGCCCTATATTTCAATGACAATTTTGACTTTGAAACACAGGAAGCGGCAGATGTCTTGAAAGAGGAAACTGTTCCTACTGTAATGGATATGTTCTTCAAAGAATTAGCAGAAGCTGCAACTTTAGATGGTCCTACGGTAAAAGCTATGTTTAAGACCATTCAAAAAACTACAAAATTAAACGGCAAGCATGTTTATATGCCGGTAAGAGTTGCTTTAACCGGTAATCAGCATGGTCCTGAACTGGTGGAAATGATTCCCCTTTTAGGGGCAGAACGGACAAAACAACGTATGGAGGCTAGCCTGAAAAAGGCCGGCATAAAATAGAAAGGAGAAGGTTATGACTATTCAAGTCTATAATACAATGAGCAGGAGAAAAGAAGAGTTCGTTCCCAAGGAGCCCGGTAAGGTAGGCATTTATGTCTGCGGTGTTACTCCTTACAATGACCCCCATGTGGGTAATGCCCGTCCTTTTGTTACCTGGGATGTTATTAGGCGGTTTCTTGAGCACGAAGGTTATGATGTAACTCATGTGCAAAATTTTACGGATATTGACGATAAGATTATTAATAAAGCAAATGAAGAAGGGGTTACCTGGGATGTTATCTGCAACAGGTACATTGATGCTTATTTCGAAGTAATGGACAAGCTGAATGTAAAGAGAGCCCATATTTATCCCAGAGTATCAGAACATATTCCTGATATCATTAAGACTGTCCAAAACCTGATTGACAACGGGTATGGTTATGTTGTGGACGGAGACGTATATTACAGGGTTAAGAAATTTAAGTACTATGGTGAATTAAGCGGCCGTAATTTAGACGATATGATGGCCGGGGCCAGAGTGGATGTAGACGACAGGAAAGAAAATCCTATGGATTTTGCCTTATGGAAAGCAGCAAAACCGGGAGAGCCGTCCTGGGATAGTCCCTGGGGCAAAGGCCGTCCCGGCTGGCATATTGAATGCTCTACCATGAGCATGAAATATCTGGGCAAAACTTTCGATTTTCATGGGGGCGGCAGCGATTTAATATTCCCTCATCATGAAAATGAAATTGCTCAATCAGAAGGCTGCACCGGCTGCCATCCTTTTGTTAAATATTGGGTTCATAATGGCTTTATTACTATTAACGAAGAAAAAATGTCCAAGTCTCTGGGTAATTTCTTCACAGTAAAAGAAATTTTGGCTAAATATGAACCTGAAGTAGTACGTTTCTTTATCCTCAATACTCAGTATCGCAGTCCTTTGGACTTTAGTGATGCCAGGTTGGAAGAGGACAAGAGAGGTCTGGAGAGACTGAGGACTGCTCAGCATAATTTGGCTGAAATCAGTAAAATAATTGATGTGGGTCCCAGTGAAGCAAGTCTGGCTCAAAGAGAAAATGTCAAGAAAATCAGAGAAGGTTTCTTTGCTGCCATGAACGATGACTTTAACACAGCTTTGGCTATTAGCTTCATGTTCTCCTTGGCAAAAGAAATCAATGTTTTGCACAAGGCTGTAATGACTGATGGTCAAAAACCCGATGGCAAATTAGTTGACCAAATGGATAAACTGTTCAAGGAAATGGCCGGCATTATCGGAATTTTGGAAAATACCGGCAAAGCAGAGGCTAAGACTGCTGACGAAGTAAGCGAAGAACAGGCTATTGAAGCTAAAATAGCTGAACGTCAGACGGCCAGAAAAGCTAAGGATTTCGCTAAAGCGGATGCTATTCGTGATGAACTGGCAGCCAAGGGCATTGTATTAGAAGATACTCCTCAAGGAGTTCGGTGGAAAAAGCAGTGAAATTTACTCAGTATCAGCATTTAAAAGAACATGCTTTGTCCTTATGCGGTACAAAGCAAACTTTAAAAGAACCGGGGCAGTTAAATCCAATTTTATTGGCTTACATAGGTGATGTAGTGTTTTCTACCTATGTACGCCTTAGGGTTTTACCTACTTCAGGACAGGTAAGAATAATTCATGACCTGGATGCCAAAATAGTTTCGGCCGTTATGCAGGCTAAAGCTATGGATGCATTGGAGGAGATTCTTACTGATGAAGAAAAGGCTGTAGCGAAAAGAGGCAGGAACACTAAGTCCCAGGTTCCAAAAAGCGCCACAGTGCGCCAATATCGCCAAGGAACGGCTTTTGAAGCCTTGGTGGGATATTTATACTTACTTGAGAAAGAAACTCGTCTAGAAGAGATTTTGGACTTTTCTTTTGCCGTAATACAAAAAGCCTTACAAGAAAATGGGGGAAAGAAAAAATGATGGAGGTCAAACTTTTAAGATATACTCCGGAACCTGATAAAACAGTGGCAATGAGTGCCAGATTATGTTATTCACCCATTGGTGCTGCCGAATTGGAAGAAAAAATGTCTGAGGAACAAATTGCTAAATTGGTCAGACAATTAGGTGCCATGGGGCATACTTCTACTTTTGAGCATGTTTCCTTTACCTTTGCTATAGAGGGAGTTTCCCGGGTGCTGACACATCAATTGGTACGTCATCGCATTGCTTCTTATTCACAGCAATCTCAGCGGTATGTGAAGGAACATAATTTCGAAATGATTATTCCCCATACCATTGAGGCCAATCCGGAAGCCAAGAAAAAATTTGCAGCTTTATGTCAAGAAATTCAAGATTTATATAATGAATTTACCGAGGAAGGTATTCCTGCAGAGGATGCCAGGTATATTTTGCCCAATGCGGCAGAAACTAAAATTGTGGTAACAATGAATGCCAGAAGCTTACTGCACTTTTTTGAACTGCGCTGCTGCAACAGAGCACAATGGGAAATAAGGGAATTAGCAAATAAAATGCTGGAAGAAGTAAGAACAGTAGCACCTATCCTTTTTGCCAAGGCGGGTCCTACCTGTGTTACACAACTAGCCTGTCACGAGGGTAAAATGTCCTGCGGACGATTAGCTAAAATTTTAGCAGAGAAGGCACAACAAGAAAAGAAATAATAGGAGAAGAACAAGATGGGATATGCTTCCATAGATGAAATAGCTGCAGCGGCCAAAGAATGGGATTTTATTAAGAATTTGCCTGCTCAGATTGGTGATTTCAAAAAAACAGAGCCTGGCACAATCGAGGGCAAGATATTGACAATCTGTTCCTACTATGATGCTGAAACTAATGCAGGAGCGGACATTATCTATACATCCGAAACCTTTGATTATATTTTGGTGCGAAAAATCGGCATGAATATTTATCGGGACATACGGTATATTTACAAAGAAAAGGATGAATTTGCCAAAAAAGTCAAAGAGGCTCTGCCGAAAATTTTGGCAGAAACTACTGATCCAACCAAGGTTAATTTAGGGGAAATGGTGGCAGATAAAAAGATACTGACATGGGAATACGGAAATAACTTGCCGGAAAAAATCGGTAAGTTTACCTTATATATCAAACCTGCCCATGCTATTGACTATCTTAACGGTTCAATTATTATGCTGGATTATTCGGATTTTGCACATCAGGACCAATTTGTTATTTATTACAATCGGTTCAGAGAGGAATTTTTCGGTGAAGTGAAAATCGGCAGTGTTTTTCACGCAACTAAGGCCTACGACAGCAAAACTTTAGCTGCTCTGGAGAAAAAACTGAAGACTAAATTAACAGCAACACTGGGAAAAATTAGCAAGGCGGATCATAGCATTTAAGTTAAAAAGCAAAAAAAAAATTACTTGCTTGACATAAAATGTAATTTACCATATAATATCTAAGTCGACACTTTGTGTGTTGGTAATGGCCCAGTAGTTCAGTTGGTTTAGAATGCCGCCCTGTCACGGCGGAGATCGTCGGTTCAAGTCCGTCCTGGGTCGCCATAATGCCTCGGTAGCTCAGTTGGTAGAGCAAGGGACTGAAAATCCCTGTGTCAGCAGTTCGATTCTGCTCTGAGGCACCATGTTTTGCGGAAATAGCTCAGTGGTAGAGCACAACCTTGCCAAGGTTGGGGTCGCGAGTTCGAGTCTCGTTTTCCGCTCCATTTTTTAATATGTCTGGCGACATAGCCAAGCGGTAAGGCAGAGGTCTGCAAAACCTTTATCCCCAGTTCGATTCTGGGTGTCGCCTCCATCTATATGCCGGGGTGGCGGAACTGGCAGACGCAAGGGACTTAAAATCCCTCGGAGAGAAATCCCCGTACCGGTTCGATTCCGGTCCTCGGCACCAATTTTATATTACATTAGAGCGTCCCGGCTTGGGGACGCTCTTTTATTAAACAGGAGGAGATGAAATAATGACTAATGGCTTTACTCAATTGAAGGTTTGTGATAGAACAGTAGAACTATTGCATGAAACAGGCAAAGATAAACCTACCCAGGTACAGGAAAGGGCTATTCCCGCACTTTTAGGAGGCAGGGATGTGATTGCCAGGGCACAGACCGGGGTTGGCAAGACCTTGGCCTTTGTGATTCCCCTTATGGAAAAAATTGACGTTAATAAGAAATATGTTCAGGCTCTAATCTTATCTCCCACAAGGGAATTAGCTCAGCAGACAGCAGGAGAAATCAAAAAACTGGTAGGCGATTCCGGCATTAATGCTTTAGCTGTAACCGGCGGCAGAGATTTTGAAGAACAGAAAAAGAAACTGGCGGGGAAAGCACATATTTTGATTGGTACTCCGGGCAGACTTTTGGACCATATTCGCAAGGGGAATACTAATCTGGGCGGCGTAACTTATCTTGTCCTGGATGAGGTTGACGAAATGCTGAAATATGGTTTCGGACAGGATATTGAAGCTTTACTTGCCATGATGCCGCAAAAGCATCAGACCATGCTATGCTCTGCCACAGTAAATGAAGAAGTGCAAAAACTAGGTAAGGCTCTTACAACCAATGGTTTGCTTATTGATATTAATCCGGAACGAGTTACCGCTGACAAAATCCAGCAGATTTGCATTAAAGTTAATCAAGAACACAAACCGGAAGCTTTATTGGAGCTTATAGAGCGCTATAATCCTTTTTTAATGCTGGTTTTTTGCGACAGTAAGGAAAGAGCCATAGAACTTAATGACTACCTTTATAGCAAAGGATGCAACGTTGACGTGCTTCATGGAGATATGTCTCAGGTGAAACGGCGCAATGTTATGAAAAATTTCCGTACTGCTAAACTCCAGATTTTAGTGGCCAGTGATATTGCGGCTCGTGGTTTGGACGTGGAGGGTATTACTCATGTGGTAAATTATGATATTCCTCATGATCCTGACTGGTATGTCCATAGAGTGGGTAGAACGGCCAGAGCCGGCAGAGACGGTATTGCGGTTACTTTCTATACAGTCGAAGACGGTAAATGGCTGCTTAACATTGAAAAAAAATTGGGCATTAGTATGGAACGGCAGAACTTAGAAGGCAAAACCGTAACCAGAACCAGAAAACCTGTCACCAAAAAGAAGGCTATTCCCAAACGGGGGAAAAGTGCTGTAGGACCTAATAAACGTGGTACTAAATATGCAGAAGCTTCCAGAAAACGTGATAAGCTAAAAACTAAAGAGTCCAAGCAGGATAAGAAGTTCCCGGAAGAAGACAGAGCAGCCAGGTCTAGTAGCAGAACATTCAGAGAAGAAGGCAGGACCTCTAAGACCGGTGGCAGAACAGCTAGGACCGGGGAGAGAAAATTTAAGACAGAAGACAGAAAAACCGGAATGGGTGGCAGAACGTTTAAAGCGAAAGGTAAAACTTCCAGAACCGGTGGCAGATATTCTAAAGCAACTAAGAGTAAAAACAAATAATTTCAATATAGAATGTTTGTGATATAATAAATTAAGTAATAAATATAGGAAGGCGTGAAATAGATGGAAGAAGTCAGGGTGAGATTTGCACCAAGTCCTACCGGATATTTGCATATTGGCGGTGCCAGAACGGCATTGTTTAATTGGCTGTTTGCCAAAAGCCATAAAGGAAAAATGGTTTTACGTATTGAAGATACTGATCAAGAAAGATTAAAAGAAGATTCTGTGAGCCAAATCCTGACTAGCTTAAAATGGCTGGGCCTTAACTGGGACGAAGGACCGGAAGTAGGCGGAGACAAGGGCCCCTATTATCAATCACAGCGTTTTGACTTATATAAAAAGTATTGCCAACAGCTTTTAGACGAGGGTAAGGCTTACTATTGTTTTTGTACTACTGAGGATTTGGAAGCCCAAAGAGAAAAACAAAGAGAACTGAAACAACCTTTCCGCTATGCCAGAACATGCCGGGATATTCCTGTGGAAGAAGCCAAGAAACGTGCTGCTGCAGGGGAAAAATATTCTGTGCGGATTAAGATTCCTTTGGAAGGTACTATTACTGTTCATGATTTAATTCATGGTGACGTAGATTTCAACATGGATCAGTTTGATGATTTTGTTATTATGAAAAGCAATGGAATTCCCACTTATAATTTCGCTGTGGTTATTGATGACCATTTTATGGGAATTACCCATGTATTAAGAGCGGAAGAACATTTGTCCAATACTCCTAAACAAATTTTAGTTTATGAAGCATTAGGATATAAAGTGCCTCAATTTGGTCATATGCCTATGATTTTGGCTCCGGATAGAAGCAAGCTTTCTAAACGCCATGGAGCTACTTCAGTAGAAGAATTTAGGGATCAAGGGTATTTGCCGGAAGCCATTATAAACTATCTGACTTTGTTAGGCTGGGCACCGGGCAGTAATGATGAAATCTTTACCTTGGCTGATACTGTAAAGGTCTTTGATTTCAGCAAGATGTCAAAAAAAGCTGCTATTTACGATACCAAAAAGCTTACCTGGCTGAATGGTCAGTATTTATCAACATTGCCTTTGGCTAATATCGTGGCGGCGGCTACACCTTTCTTTAAGGCAGCAGGTCTGGTGGATGATGCTTTTATTAATGACAACAAAGAATTTTTTGCTCATTTGATTGATGTGGTAAGAGTGCGAGTGAAAACTCTGCTGGAATTAGTTGACGCTTCTACATATTTCTTTAAGGATGTTACGGAATATGAAGAAAAAGGTGTGGCTAAACATTTCAAACCTGAAACAATAGGACTGTTGCAAATTTGTTATGACAAGTTAGCTGCTTTACCACAGTTTGATTTAACCACTACTGAACAGGCCTACAATGACATAGCCGCAGAACAGGGCTTATCTCTGGGCAAGGTCATCCATCCAACCAGGCTGGCTTTAACAGGCAGAACTTTCAGCCCCGGCATGTTTGACGTAATGGTACTTTTAGGTAAAGAAAAAACTTTGACTCGTTTGCAAAAAGCTATAGAATTTATAAAAACAAAATAAAATAATATCTTATGAATAGCTAAAGGTACAGACGAGGAATTTATAGTACATCAATAAAACCTTGGTTTTACTAAGGTCAATTTTATAATGAAGGGGAGTAGTTATTGTGAATAAGTCTGTTGCAGAGTTTGTAGGTACAGCAGTTTTGGTGGTTTTTGGCTGTGGTAGCGCTGTTGCGGCTAACACTCTTTTGGCTAACGCAGGGCAGCATATTCAATTGGCTTTTTCTACATTATTGATTGCTTTTGCTTTTGGCCTGTCCATTGTGGCTATGGCATATTCTATCGGGAATATTTCCGGCTGCCATATTAATCCGGCTGTTTCTTTTGGTATGTTGGTAGCAAAGCGTATGACTTTGCATGATTTCGTATGTTATGTAATTGCCCAATTTTTGGGAGCAACAGCAGGTGCTGCTATATTGGTAGTTATATTTGGCAGCAACGCTGCTTTGGGAACCAATGGTTATGGCTCGGCCAGTGCCTTGGGAATCAGTATGTCAACGGCACTTTTGGTAGAGGTTGTTCTCACCTTTGTTTTTGTTATTGCCATTCTGGGTGTTACTTCTAAGCCGGAATTTTCTTCTGTAGCAGGTTTGGTAATCGGCTTAACATTAACCTTAGTGCACATTCTTGGTATTCCTTTTACCGGAACTTCCGTCAATCCGGCCAGAAGCTTTGGACCGGCAATTTTAAGCGGTGGTCTGGCTTTGCAGCAATTGTGGGTCTTCATTGTAGGACCTTTGATTGGTGCTTTCCTGGCTGCTTTTGTTTACGGTGCATTAACTAACGAGAAAAAATAACAGCAATACTGGGGACGGTCCTGGACCGTCCCTTTCTGTCTATTGGGGAGGAATTATGAGCTGGTATGTATGCCTTGATATAGGCGGAACATCTATAAAACATGGAGTTGCAGATGAAACCGGCAAATTTTCCATTACGGGAAATACTGATAATTGTATAGCTGTAAATGGCATAAATGCTTTTTTGCAGAGTCTTTTGTCTATTGTGAAAGAATATCAAAAGAACTACAATATTCAAGGTGTTGCTTTTTGTACGGCAGGAATGGTTAATACAAAAAACAGTTGTATTATCCGTGCGCCTCTCTATTTTCCGGACTATGCAGGAGTAAATCTTCCTGCTTTTATTCAAGAAAAAATAAATCTGCAAGCTACGATTATTAACGATGTGAATGCTGTTTGTCTGGGAGAATACTGGCAGGGAGCAGGACAGAAGGCAAATTCCTTGTTTTGTATCGCTTTTGGTACAGGGATTGGCGGTGCTCTCATGCTGGAAGGAAAGCTCTGGGAAGGGGCATCTTACTGTGCAGGTGAGGTTGGCCTCATGCAGGCGGGAGAACAGGAAAACTGGGAAGATTTAGCTTCTACGGCAGGGCTTATTCGCGATATGGCTCAGAGTAAAGGTTGTTCTATCAGGGAGTTAAATGGTATAAAAATTTTTACAAAGGCTAAAGAAGGGGATAGTGCCGCAGTTGCAGCTATTGATAAAATGGTTGCCAGATGGGCAGAGGGAATAGCTAATATTTGTTATGTTGTTAATCCACAGGTTATTGTTCTGGGTGGTGGTATTATGGCTCAGGCAGATTATTTGTTGCCTAAATTGCAGAATGCACTCAAAAGTATTTTATTAAAGCATATTTACGATACTACAAATTTAGTTTGTGCTAAGCTGGGAAACAGGGCGGGCATGATTGGAGCTTTGTATTATTTTTTACAAGAGAAGGCTATAAACCCTTGACATAATACGTAAAAATGTTTACAATATATGGGTATCGCTTTGAGGTAAGTCGTTAGCCCCGACTCCCGAAAAAGCTCATCACAGATACAATGTTTAGAAAGTAAAATTATTATAGTTTAATAGGAGGAATAAGGATGAAGACATATATGGCCACACCGTCAACCATCGAACGCAAATGGTATGTTGTTGACGCTGCTGACAAAACTTTAGGCCGTTTGGCCGCAGAAGTTGCTAAAGTTCTCCGTGGTAAGAATAAACCAACATTTACTCCCCACATGGACACAGGTGATCATGTTATTATTATTAATGCTGAGAAGATTAAACTTACCGGCAAAAAATTAGTTCATAAGATTTATTTCCGTCATTCCGGTTATTTGGGTGGGGCAACCTACACCAAGGCAGGGGAATTATTGAAGAAAGACCCTGTAAGAATGGTAGAAATGGCAGTGCGCGGCATGGTGCCTCGTAATCGCCTTGGCAGTCAGATTTTCACAAAACTACACGTTTATGCTGGTCCTGAACATCCTCATGCAGCTCAAAAGCCGGAAGTTCTGACCATAGATATTCGTTAATCAGGAGAGGAGAACGTAAAAGATGGCAAAAGTTACTTATGATGCAACTGGTAGTCGTAAAAGTTCTGTTGCTCGTGTTCGCCTTGTTCCGGGTGACGGCAAGATTACGATTAACGGCGAAGAATTAGCTAAATATTTTGGATTGAAGACTTTGGAATTGATTGTTCGTCAACCATTGGAAGCTACTGAAACTTTAGGCAAATATGATGTTTTGGCAAACGTTGTGGGCGGAGGTATTTCCGGCCAAGCAGGCGCTATTCGTCATGGTATTGCCAGAGCTTTATTGAAAGTTGACTTGGAGTTCCGTCCTGTTTTGAAAAAAGCAGGCTTTTTAACCAGAAACCCTCGCGAGAAAGAGCGTCGTAAATATGGTTTAAAGAAGGCTCGTAAGGCTTCTCAGTATAGCAAGAGATAATAAAAAGGTCCTATTTTGGGCTAAAGAGACTATTCTTCGGAATAGTCTCTTTTTTGTTATAGTTTTTGCTAATGACTACTAAGTATGCTAAAATATAGGCAAAAGGTTCTGAAAGAGGGCGGCAGATTATGAGTGATACGGAAAAAAGAATTACCTTGCAGTCTGGTTTTTATTTTGATTACACCAATATGTTAGGACAAGACCGAATTCAACCTCAGGATTTTGCAGAGGCAAAGAAGCAGCTGGACATGGCAGAAAAGAACATTGCCAAGATGCGTGCCACAGGTATTTCAACGGGACATTTATCCAAGGACGGTACACCGGAACATGTGTATTTTCCAAGACTTCCCTATATAAAAGAAGGAAACCCCAATACTCCGGACTTGATTAAAGAACTAAAGAACTTGGGAGAGACTATTCGTAAGAATAGGGATGTTGTGATTTTTTGTGGTATTGGCGGTTCTTTTTTAGGCGGAAAAGTTTTGTATGACTGCTATACCAATGCCTTTTGGGATAGAAAGCCTGACCAGGAAGGTACCAGAATGTCAGGAATTTATTTCAGCGGGAACAACGTAGATGCAGAGCAGATGGATGCGTTGTGGCATCAATTATTGTATCAGGCTCAGCGTATGAATGTATGCCAACAATACAAACTCAGAGTTACATTAATTCCAATCTCTAAGTCGGGAACTACATTGGAAACTACGGCAGCATTCTTGTATTTCTACCAAAAGTTATCTGAGCAGCCGGATATGTTTGAAGTAGACGCTGCTGTAGTTACCGATAAAGGTAATAAGCAGGGACCATTGAATATGCTGGCACAAAAATATCATTGGCCCATGTTTGATGTAGTAGAAGGAATCGGAGGGCGCTTTAGCGTTCTGTCTACACCGGGCCTGATTGTGGCAGCTGTTTTAGGTATGGATATGGATAAACTGCTATTAGGTGCTGCCGACATGGATGCTGCTTGTGTGGGGGCTGATCCTCAAAAAAATCCGGCTCTGATGAATGCTTTTTTGAAATATGTGGCAGGTGCTAAATATAACCGTAATATTGAAGTCATGATGCCATATGGCATGTGTCTGAAATCTTTGTCTGAATGGTATGTACAGCTTTTAGCTGAATCTTTGGGCAAGAAAAAGAACAGAGCAGGCCAGGACGTGTTCTACGGCAGAACACCGGTACCGGCTATCGGCACAACTGATATGCATTCTCAGACTCAGCTTCACCAAGAAGGACGCAAAGATAAAGTTATTCAATTCTTGACTGTAGGGGACAGAAGAAACAAAATAATTTTAGGAAAACCATTCCCGGACATTCCGGCCTATGCTAAATATGCAGGACTGGATGTAGACAAAGCCCTATCTATTGCTCAAGAAGCTAATGAAGAAGCTTTAACAAGCGACAACAGGTTTAACGCTAAGTATTATTTGCCAAAACTGGATGAATATTTCTTAGGACAGATTTTCTTCTTCCTAATGCTAAGCATCGCCTATGAAGGGGAATTAGCTCAGGTAGATGCCTACGACCAACCCGGGGTAGAAATCTACAAACGTATTATGAAGAGTCACTTATAAGCAAAAAAAAGACGTTCTGATGAACGTCTTTTTTTTTACTTTTCCTTTACTCCTAAAGGCTCAGCCTGGGCAGCGGTAACCTCGTCTTTACGCAGATAGCCTACGTCGCCCATAGCCTTCAGTACCAGATTACGTCTCTTTAGACAGCCTTCCGGATTTTCCAGAGGATTTAAAGCACTGGGAGCATTGGGAAGACCTGCTATGACAGCACATTCGCTGAGAGACAGCTGAAAAGGTTCCAGTCCAAAGAAAGTTTTAGCTGCTTGCTTAATGCCCGTAGCACCGCCTCCGAAATAGGTAGTATTAAAATACATTTCCAAAATTTCTTCTTTGCTATAGCGGCTTTCTACTAAAAAGGCAAAACTGGCTTCCTGAACTTTTCTGCCTATAGTTTGCTCATCAGACAGCAGATTGTTTTTTACTAACTGCTGGGTAAGAGTGCTACCCCCCTGGACAATACCTCCCTCCTGAATATTGACCAGAGTAGCACGTAAAATACCGTCCGCATCAATACCATGGTGCTCATAAAAACGTTTATCTTCAATGGAAACCAAAGCATGCTGAAGATTTTTAGGGGTTTTTTCCAAAGAAACCCAGTCTTTAAGACCTATTTTTTCTTGGCAAAAATTTTTTAAATAGTAAGCATGATAAAATCTGCTAACAGGTTGAGGCCACTGGTTAACAGTTGGTATTATATTACCGGTGTCTATACCATGAGTAGGTGCTTTTTCAGTGGCTTGAGAATTGTTTGACGTGGAAGGAGCAGAATGCTTGACAGGTCTGGTAGCTTTATAGCATAAAAATGCGGATAAAACGAATAATATTGCAATAAGTTTCTTCATAGATTCCTCCTAACCATACTACTAGTTCATTTTACTATCTATTAAGGGAAAAAGCCACAGTTAAGAGCTGATTTCTTGAAAAAACCGGAGAATATCATTTAAAAGGCAAAGAAACCCTAAAAGGCAGAAGATTTTGACTTAAAAACCCTAACTTTTTTTCCTAAAAAACTTTTGCTAAATAGAAGTATCCGTAGTAAAATACTTCTTATACAATGAAGTATAGATTTATAAAAAAAAAATAAAAAAAGGCTTGCATTATTATGCAATACAGATGTATAATGTTGCAATATAAAAGGAGGAAACGTAATGGACGTTAAAGAGAATCAAATGAATATCTTGGTGGAGGCTTTGCCTTATCTTAGAGATTTCAAAGGAAAAACAGTGGTTGTAAAGTATGGTGGTAATGCCATGCTCAATGATGAAATTAAAACTAAAGTTTTACAAGATATTGTCTTTCTACAATGTGCCGGAATGCACCCTGTAGTCGTCCATGGTGGTGGCCCGGAAATTACCGAGATGCTGAAAAAAGCCGGTAAAAAATCCGAATTTATCAGTGGCCTGAGAGTTACTGATGCCGAGACTGTAAGCATTGCAGAAATGGCCCTGGTAGGAAAAGTCAATACTGACCTGGTTGCCAGATTGAACGTTCTGGGCGGCAAAGCTATCGGTTTAAATGGTAAAGATGCCAATCTGATTGAAGCAAAAAAACATTTGGCTGATGTATATGAAAATGGGGAAGTAAACCTGGTTGATATTGGTTATGTTGGCAATGTAGAACACGTTAACACAGATTTAATCAATCTTTTACTGAAAAATGGCTATATTCCTGTTATTGCTCCTATCGGTGTAGGTTCTGAAGGTGAAACCTACAATATAAATGCCGATAGCGTAGCCGGTGAAGTAGCCGGAGCGCTGAAAGCTGAAAAACTTTTGGTTTTGACCGATGTAAAAGGTATTTACGAAGATTACAGAGATGAAAATTCTTTCATTTCTACACTTACTTTTGAAAAAGCTCAGGAACTGATTGTCCGAGGAAGTATAGACGGAGGCATGATTCCTAAAGTAAAAGCCTGCATTGTTGCTTTATCCGGCGGCGCAGAGAAAACACATATTATCGATGGCCGTAAAGAGCATACTATCCTGGAGGAAATTTTCTCCGACAAAGGTGTAGGCACGGAAGTTGTTAAAGAATAAAAAGATTATGAGGGGGACAGGAAATGAATACTACTGAGATAATGGACATGACTGAGAAATATTATTTGCCGGTATTTATTAGAAATAAAATTGCCTTGGATCATGGCGTAGGGACTAAATTATACGATGCAGATGGCAAGGAATATACTGATTTCTTTGCAGGGATTGCTGTTAATGCTTTGGGTTATGCTTATCCTGCTGTGGTAAAAGCTATTTGCGAACAAGCAGGAAAACTGATTCATTGTTCCAATTTATATTACACAGAGATTCAGGCTAAATGCGTAGCTAAAATCAGTGAAGTAAGTACTTTTGACAAAGTGTTCCTTTGCAATAGTGGTGCAGAAGCAAACGAAGGTGCTATTAAATTAGCATTGAAATACGGCACAGGTAAAAATCCTAAGAAGTTTAAATTCGTTACGGCCTTGGAATCTTTCCATGGCAGGACAATGGAAACTTTAACTGCTACCGGCCAAGAACATTATCATGAAGGGTTAGGACCTCTACCTGTAGGTTTTTCCTATGTCCCTTATGGTGATATGGACGCTTTGGAAAAAGCTATGGATGACGAAGTCTGCGGCCTATTGTTAGAACCCATTCAAGGTGAAGGGGGCGTACATGTACCTCCTGACGGGTATCTGGCTAAGGCCAAAGAGTTATGCGAAAAACATGATGCTCTTCTGATTATGGATGAAGTTCAGACCGGTGTTTGCCGCAGCGGCAAATGGTTTGCCTGGATGTTATCCGGAGTAAAACCCGATATTATGACTATGGCTAAAGCCATTGGCGGCGGAATTCCCATGGGTGCTTTTGCTGTAGATGATAAACTGGCTCATGTATTTAAACCCGGTGACCATGGCACCACCTTCGGTGGCAATGTTTTAGCCTGCGCTGCATCTTATGCAACCTTATGTGCTTTACAAGACAATCACATATTAGATGCTGTTGTTAAGCAAGGCACGTACTTCAAAACAAAGATGCAGGAACTTCAGGCTAAGTATCCTGATAAAATTACCGATGTGAGAGGTTCAGGCCTGATTCTTGGCATGGAACTGGCTAAACCCGGTGCTCCTGTAGTGGATAAATGTCTGGCCAAAGGTTTCATTATCAATTGCACAGTAGGAAATGTCCTGCGTTTCGTTCCTCCTCTTATTATCAGCAAAGCGGAAATCGATGGTTTAATTGCTGCCTTGGGAGAAATCTTCCAGGAATTCTAAAAGGGATGAGGTTAAAAAATGGGATTAAAAAATAAAGACTTAATTTCTATCCATGATTTGTCCGTGGGTGAAGTTGCGACTATATTAGATGTATCTAAAAAAATAAAGCGTAAACAAAAGGCGGGAGAACCCCATGAATATTTAAAGGGTAAAACCTTAGCTATGATTTTTTCCAAGGCTTCTACCCGTACGAGAGTATCTTTTGAAACAGGGTTTCATCAATTAGGGGGACATCCTATTTATATGAGTGAAGCTACTTCTCAGATTGGCAGAGGGGAACCGGTTAAAGACACGGCCAGAGTTTTGTCCAGATTTGTAGACGGAATTATGATCAGGACTTTCTCCCATGAAGCAGTTAAAGAATTAGCCAAGTATGCTTCTGTTCCTGTTATTAACGGGTTAACGGATTTGCTCCATCCCTGCCAGGCCTTAACAGATATATTCACGGTCCTGGAATATAAAGAAGTCCTGAAAGGCAGGAAACTTGTTTACGTAGGTGATGGGAATAATATGGCTCATTCTTTGATGTTTGCCTGCGCCAAGGTTGGCATGAACATGGTTTGTGCCAGTCCTAAAGGCTATCAGCCTAATCCCCAGATTCTTCAACAGGCACAAGAAGATGCTAAGGCTACCGGTGCTACTATTACTGTAGAAGAGGATATGTTTGATGCAGCTAAGGGAGCTGATGTTCTCTATACCGATGTTTGGGCTTCCATGGGGGAGGAAGCAGAGCGTGAAGTGCGTATGAAAGCTCTTCATGATTATCAGATTAATGCAGAACTTTTAGCTACGGCAAGACCTGATGCAATGGTGCTTCATTGCCTGCCGGCTCACCGTGGTGAAGAAATTACCGAGGAAGTAATTGAAGGAAAACATTCTGCCGTTTTTGATGAGGCAGAAAACAGACTTCATGTGCAAAAAGCCATTATGGCTTTGCTCATGAGCGACGAAGTACTATAATAATTAATAAGTGAAATGAAGATTTCTTCATTTGCTAAATACACAGAATAACACGGGAGGCTTTTAAATGAAAAAGAAAGAAGACATTAAGAAAGTTGTACTGGCATATTCAGGAGGATTAGATACTTCTATTATTATCCCCTGGTTAAAAGAAAATTATAATAATTGCGAAGTTATTGCTGCCTGCGCTGACGTAGGCCAAGGTGATGAACTGGATCCTGTTCACGATAAGGCCATTAAATCCGGTGCCAGCAAATGCTACATTATGGATTTGACCGAAGAATTTATTAAAGACTATGTTTGGCCTACTGTTAAAGCAGGTGCTGTTTATGAAAAGAAATATTTACTGGGTACTTCTTTTGCCCGTCCTGTTATTGCTAAGCATCTTGTAGAGATTGCTAAAAAAGAAGGGGCAGATGCTATTTGCCATGGCGCAACCGGTAAAGGAAATGACCAAGTTCGTTTTGAACTGGGCATCAAAGCTTTGGCTCCGGAAATCCAAATCATCGCTCCCTGGCGTGAATGGAATTTGAAATCCCGTGACGAAGAAATTGATTACGCAGCAGCTCATGGTATTCCTGTGCCTGTAACCAAGAAAAAGGATTACAGTATGGACCGTAATCTTTGGCATTTATCCCATGAAGGCAGCGATTTGGAAGATCCTTGGAATGAACCAAAATCTGAGATTTTCACCGTTACCAATATTCCGGAAAATGCTCCTGATAAAGATGAATATGTAGAAATCGAATTTAAGGAAGGTGTTCCTGTAGCTGTTAACGGCAAGGAATATTCTCCTGCAGGCATTGTTAAAGAATTGAATGCTATTGGCAAACGCAATGGTATCGGTATTGCCGATATGGTTGAAAACCGTTTGGTAGGCATGAAAGACCGGGGCGTTTATGAAAATCCCGGCGGAGCTATTATTTATTATGCTCATAATGAATTGGAAAATATCTGCTTAGACAGAGCTACTTATAATTACAAGGAACTTATTTCTGTAAGATATGCTGAACTGGTTTATGATGGCATGTGGTTCTCTCCTTTGAGAGAAGCTTTGCAGGCTTTTGTTGACGAAACCCAAAAAACCGTAACCGGTACTGTTCGTGTGAAGTTATACAAGGGTAATATGATTACTGCCGGTTCTAAGAGCCCATATTCCTTATATAGCCAAGAATATGTAACATTCGGTGCTGATGATGTTTATGATCAAACAGATGCTAAGGGCTTTATTACTTTGTTCGGACTGCCTCTGGCTGTTCGTGCTTTAATGAAACAAGGAAAATTGAAATAATGGCAAAACTCTGGGGTGGCAGATTCAGCAAGGATACCAATGCCTTGGTGGATGCTTTTAATGCATCAATTGAATATGATAAGCGCTTGTATCATGAAGATATCAGGGGCAGTATTGCTCATGCCCATATGCTGGCTAAAACCGGTATTATTTCTCAGCAGGACGGTGACGCAATCGTCAAAGGCCTGGAAAAAATATTAGCTGATATTAAAGCCGGTAAATTTAAGTTTGATGTGGGTTTGGAAGATATTCACATGAATGTGGAAGCCAGACTCACGGAAGCTATCGGCAAACCGGGGGAAAGACTTCATACCGCTCGCAGCCGTAATGATCAAGTTGCTCTTGATATGCATATGTATATGAAGAAAACTGTGACAGAGGTTATGGAACTCTTGATTGCTTTTGAAGAGGCTCTTTTAACTTTAGCCAAAAAGCATCAAAAAACCTTGATGCCCGGTTATACTCATCTGCAAAGAGCTCAGCCCATTACTTTTGCTCATCATCTGCTGGCTTATTTCAATATGCTGACCAGAGATTTTAAGCGGCTGGAAGGTGTCTGGGAAGGTGCTGACATTATGCCTTTGGGGGCAGGTGCCATTGCCGGGACTACTTTACCTATCGATAGATTTCAAGTTGCCAAAGAACTTAACTTTAGTCAGGTTTATGGCAACAGCATGGATGCTGTCAGTGACCGTGACTATGTGCTGGACTTTTTGTCTGCAGGGTCACTTCTGATGATGCATATGTCCAGGCTCAGTGAGGAATTGTGTCTGTGGTCTTCTACGGAATTTGGCTTTATTGAGCTGGACGATGGTTTTGCTACCGGTTCATCCATGATGCCGCAGAAGAAAAATCCGGATATTTCCGAACTGGTTCGAGGAAAAACAGGTAGAGTCTACGGACATTTGATGGCACTCATGACGACCTTAAAGGGGTTGCCGCTGGCTTATAACAAAGACCTGCAAGAAGATAAAGAAGGGTTCTTTGATGCGGTTGATACGGTTAAATTCTCCTTAACAGTATACAGAGATATGCTTTTGACCATGCGAGTCAATAAGGAGAAAATGGCCGCAGCCGTACACAAGGACTTTTCCAATGCCACAGATTTGGCTGATTATCTTGTTAAGAAGGGTTTTCCTTTCCGAGAGGCTCATTCTGTGGTTGGCAAGTGTGTGGCGTACGCTATAGAGCAGGGCAAGTTCCTGCCGGAAATTTCTTTGGCTGAATACAAGAAGTTTTCACCTTTGTTCGAGGCAGATTTACTGGAGGCCTTGAAACCGGAAAACTGTGTAGCTGCCAGGACTTCCTACGGAGGACCTGCTTACAGCCAAACTGCCAAGCAATTGGTTCTGGACAAGAAAATTGTTTCTGACCAGAAAAAGGTACTAAAGAAAAAACTTAAGAAGCTATAACAAAAGAAGCTATAACACAATGATAAAGACTCATTATGTTATAGCTCTTTTCGTGTCCGCCGTAGACTAGATCTTCAACTATGGTTATATTCGTATCTAAGCTTACACATTTCTGGCGGCTAATTTTTCTACCGGTTCAGTGGTAGGACGGAAGTTTGTATTGAAGTCGGTGTTTAAAAATTCCAGTGCGTAGCCTAGGGCCATGGTTATGCCGGCTTTCAGACCTGATTCGTCTACATCAAATTCCGGAGTGTGGTGAGGTGCGCCGCAGCCGGTAGCCTCATTGGCAATGCCTGTAAAAGTATGAACTCCAGGAAATAACTGCATGTAGCAGGAGAAAGTTTCCGAAGCCATCCAAGGGTCAACTTTGTAATTGGCATCAGCACCTAAATATTTAGTCACAGCTTTTTCGCAGAGGGACTCACAAACCGGGTCACAGGTTGTAGGATAGAGAGGGTCAGGCATATAGGGAATTTCATATTGGCAATTATAAAGAGCCCCATTCTTTTCTAGAGATTTTAATAAAAAGTTTTGGAAATGACTGCCGGCTTTTTCCATATTGAAAAAGCGGCAGGAACCGCCGAAGGTTAAATTCCCTTCGATTATATTATAGGTGTGGCCACCTTCTAACTGACCGATAGAATAAGTGAGCCATTCTCTGGGGTCAACCTGTAGGCGAAAAGCTTTAAGGTCCTCGTAAATAGCCACAAAACAGTCAATGGGATTAATGGCTAGGTCGGGACGAGCTCCATGACCGAATTTACCAAGAAGTTTGATGGTGAAACCGAACCCGCCGGCCATAGTTGCACCGGGCATGACCATAACTTTGCCTGCAGGAATGTCCCACCGTACGTGGGTGGAATAACAACCATCAATATGGAGGTGGGATTTATTTACTAAATAGGGAAGTAAATAACGTATGTTGCCACCGGTTTCTTCTCCCCGTTCAAAGCAAAATACCACAGAACCCTGCCAGGCGTCTTTGTTTGCTGCTAAAATCTTAGCAGCAGTAAGTGACATAGCCATATGACAATCATGACCGCAGCCATGTGACAGACCTTTTATGGGAGAACAGCAAATTTTCTTCTGCTTAAGATTGTTGGGATTTTCCTCAATGGGTAAAGCATCGATATCAGAACGAATCAGCAAAGTTTTACCTTTTTTGCCGCTGTCTAAAACCCCTAATACACCGCCATTTTCCACAACAATACTTTTGATGCCCAGCTTTTGCAAATAAGCATCAATATATGCTACAGTTTTTAATTCTTTACCGCTCATTTCAGGATGAGTATGGAAATAACGGCGCAAGACTACTGCCTCTTGAAAATTGGCTTCCACCAGTTTGTTTATATCCATGGGTTTACCCTCCAAATTAGTTAGGATTATGAAGTAAATTTTATCACATCAGGTGAGGTTGTCAATACTAAGCCATGATAAGAGAAAATGATTTTTTTGTGACCATTGCCAAAAGATTTTGTTATATGCGTGACAAAGTGCTACAATATTTTGTATAATCATATTTAGAGATAAATTCACAGAGGAGGTGGCTTTGGTGGCAGGACAGATACAAGGTGTCTTACATACAATTACTTTTTTAGACATATTAGATATTTTTCTGGTTGCTTTTTTTCTGAACAAATTGTACCAAATGCTGAAGGATACCAGAGCGGCATCCTTATTTAAAGGTTTACTGGTCTTGTTGGCAGTTATGTTAGTCAGCAAATGGCTGAATTTATACGTTATTAATTGGCTGCTGGAAAAATTTATGACTGTGGTAATGTTCGCCTTGCCCGTAGTGTTTCAGCCGGAATTACGCCGTGCCCTGGAACAAATCGGCCGTGGTAAACTGTTTCGGAAAAGTACCCTTTTAAATGAATTTCAGGTAGAAAATATGTTGGATGCAGTAGCTGCCACAGCTGACAGCCTCAGCAGACACAGGATTGGTGCTTTAATTGTTTTTGAAAGAGAAACAGGACTGGGAGATTATATAGAAACCGGTATTCAAATAGATGGATTAATCAGCGCAGAATTATTTGAAAATATTTTCATCCCCAATACGCCCCTTCATGATGGCGCAGTTATTGTTCGTGGTAATAGAATCGTGGCAGCAAGCTGTCTGCTGCCTTTAACTGAGGCCAGAAATCTTAGCCAGGAACTTGGTACCAGGCACAGAGCAGCAATCGGACTTTCCGAACAGACTGATGCTTTAGTACTGGTAGTCAGTGAAGAAACCGGTACAATTTCTTTGGCAAGAGGCGGAGGACTCCAGCGGTATCTGACGAATAAAGATGTCAAAGCATTGTTAAGACCTGTTATGAAGCAGCCAATGCTGAATTGGAAAGATTCTATTATGTTGAAATTTAAAGGGTTCACTTCTCAACACAGTGAAGAGAAGGAGGACACCAATGCTGCCAAAAAATAGTTTGCATGGGAATGTTTGGTTTATTAGGATCATGTCCGTAATCGTAGCTTGCGTGCTTTGGGTTTACGTAATGAATGAGCAAAATCCTTTTATAACAAGAACTTTTTCTGTTCCTGTAAGTACCAGTAATTTATCGTCTAACATGGTAGTAAATTACTTGCCGGAAAATGTTAAGGTAAAAGTCAGCGGTCCTAGATCACAGCTTTCTGCTCTGACCGATGATTCTGTTCAGGCTTATGTTGATTTTACTGATGCCAAAGCAGGCAAAGGATTATATATTGTTCAGGCCAGAAGCACTTTTGGGGAAATAGTTGAAATTATGCCCGAAAGAATTGAACTGGAAGTTGATGCAGTAAAAGAAAAGAAAGTAGAAATTGAACCTAGAATAGTAGGGGTGCCTAACAGTGGCATTACCGTGGGAAAAATGGAATTAGATCCTGCCACGGTTACTTTAAAAGGGGCCGGTGCCAGGGTAGACGCAGTAAGCAAAGTAGTTGTCCTGGTTGATATCAGCAATAAAGAGAAAAGCTTTGAAGACGAGGCTACTGTAGTTGCCTTAAACAAAGACGGCAGGGAAATGTATGATGTTCATATTCAACCCGGTAAAGTAAAAGTTTCTGTAGTTGTGGTTAAACAGCTGGGTACCAATACTGTTCCTATTAAGGCTGATTTATCAGGCAGTCTGCCTGCAGGTTTTCAGGTGGCCAGTATTAAAATAACTCCGGACAAAGTTAAACTAACAGCTGAACCGAGGCTTTTGGGCAACATTCAGTTCATCAAGATGGCTCCGGTAGTACTGGATAAGATTACGGGAGACGTGGAATTAAAGATGCCGTTGAAGATTCCGGATAATGTTTTAGCTGATACTCATAATGCAATTGTGGAAATAAAAATAAAAAAAGTGGAGTAAGTTATGTTATTACGCGTAAATAATTTACGGGTTGGTCTGGATAACAACCGACCTTTAGCCGAAGTGGCAACCAGCAAACTGCACTTAGGCAAGGGCAATATTAAAAACATAAAAATTTTACGGCGTGCTATTGATGCACGCCGTAAAAATAATGTCTGTCTGGTTTACCATGTGCTTTTAGATGTAAATATTTCTGCAGCCAAAGAAGAACATTTACTGCAAGACAGCAATGTAGCACTCTGGCAGGAAAAATCACTGCCGCCGGTAGAGTACGGTAAAGAGTCTATGACAGGTCGGCCTGTAATTATCGGTTCCGGTCCTGCCGGTCTTATGACGGCACTGGAACTGGCTAAAAACGGCTATTGCCCCCTGGTCCTGGAAAGAGGCAGAGCTTTGACCCAAAGAGTGAAAGATGTTGAACATTTTTGGCAGACAGGGGAGTTTAACCCTGCCAGCAATGTTCAGTTCGGAGCTGGAGGAGCCGGAACTTTTTCCGACGGCAAATTAACCACCAGAGTTAATGATCCGGTTCTCAGCAGTATCCTTAAAGCTTTTGTCAAAGCCGGAGCTCCCGAAGACATTCTCTACGAACAAAAACCTCATGTGGGAACCGATAAACTCAGAGCCATGGTTACCGGTCTCATCAAGGAAATAATCGCCTTAGGGGGAGAATTTCGCTACGAGACCCAGGCTGTGGATTTTGCTGCTGCGGACAAAGGTATCACTGCTGTAGTACTGGATTCGGGAGAAAAAATAGATTCTAATGCAGTAGTTTTGGCTTGCGGACACAGCGCTAGAGATACATATGAAGCTCTGGTCAAAAAACAGGTGGCTGTAGAAGCTAAAGATTTTGCTATAGGAGTACGTATAGAACACGAGCAGGCACTGATTAATAGGGCTCAGTATGGAGCCTATGCAGACAATCCTAAGCTGGGCGCTGCTGATTATGCTTTAATTTTTCACGAGAAAACAAAGGGACGTACAGCCTATTCTTTCTGTATGTGTCCCGGCGGTAAAATCGTGGCATCTGCTTCAGAAGCAGGCGGCGTCGTAACAAACGGCATGAGTTTGTTTAAAAGAGATTCAGGTTTGGCCAACAGTGCTTTAGTGGTGAACGTAGGCAGAGGAGATTTTGGTACAAATCCTTTGGCCGGCATGGAGTTTCAGCGTCAATATGAACGATTAGCCTATAAAGCCGGTGGCTGTGATTACAAAGCTCCTGCCCAAAATACCCTTAGCTTTTTGGCAAATAGTGAACCGAGTTTGGCTGTGGGTTTTCAGCCTTCATATAGGCCGGGACTGGTGGCAGCAAGGCTGGATGATGTTTTGCCGGCTTTTGTGACGGCGACTCTCAGAGCCGGTCTTAAAAATTTCGATAATCGTTTGCCGGGGTTTGCCAAAGAAGGTCTGATGGTAGGAGTGGAAACGAGAACTTCCGCACCATTAAGAATTCTACGAGGACAAGACGGACAATCTATCAGCCACAAGGGACTTTATCCTACCGGCGAAGGAGCCGGTTACGCAGGAGGCATAATGAGTGCCGCCTTAGATGGCTATCATCAAGCAATGCACATTATGGAGCGTTTTGCTCCGTTGAAATAACATTAAGCAAAGTAAAAAAGATAAGGAGGTTTAAATGTGGAAAAACCTATTTTAGTCATTGGACACAGAAATCCTGATACGGATTCGATTTGTTCGGCACTTGGCTATGCCTATTTGAAACAACAGCTAGGTGTGAATGCTATTGCAGCCAGAGCCGGTTCCCTTAATCCGGAGTCAAAATATGTTTTGAATTATTTCAAAGTTAAACCGCCTGTTCTGGTGGATGACGTTTATCCCAGGATTGGTGACAGTAAGTTTATAGATGTGCCTACGGTTTTGCCGAAAGTCAATATTCATAATGTAGGTGAGCTGTTTATCAAATACAGGTTAAAGGCTATTCCCGTTGTAGAAGAAAATGGGGATTTGGCAGGACTGGTTACGGTTAATGACTTTGCTGAGCGGTATTTTGAAGAATTTACCATAGATAAAAACGATACAAAGAAAATTGACTATGCCAGTATGCTTCAGGTATTAAATGGCAAGCTGTGGACAGGCAGTACAGCACAGGATTTTCAGGGTATGATTTATATTGTGGCCTGTACCCCGGAAAAAATGAATCACGTGCAGCAGGGAGATTTAGTGGTTACTGCTGACAGGGAAGATGCCCAGGCAGAAGCCCTGAATAAAGGTGTAGCCTGTCTGGTCCTTAGTCGCGGTTTTGAACCAAGCAAAAAAATCATGGAGTTAGGGAAAAAACGGGGAACTATTATTATTACAACACCTTACGATACTTATTCTACAGCCAGATTAATTTTGCAAAGTGTGCAAATACGCTATATTATGAGTAAAAATTGTACCAGGTTTAAAACCGGGGACTATGTTTCTGATGTGAAAGAAACTATGGAAAAAAGCAGGGAAAGCGTGTTCCCTGTTCTCAGACACGGCAAATACGTTGGTGCTGTAGATAAAACCAGTATGTTGAAACCGGTTAAACAGGAACTGATTTTAGTCGATCATAATGAGCAAAGCCAGGCAGTAGAAGGCATCGAAGATACTCATGTGCTGGAAATAATCGACCATCATAGATTAGGGGGACTCACTACTGCAGCACCTGTATTTATCAGGCAGGATCCTGTTGGTTGTACCGCTACCATTGTGGCAAAACTAGCTGATCACCGCAAAGTTAAATTAACGCCTGCTATAGCAGGATTGCTTTTAAGTGCGATTATTTCTGATACTTTGTATTTCAAATCTCCTACTTCTACGGATGAAGATAAAGAAATTGCCGCAGAACTTGCTGGTACGGCAGGTATTAAAGACGTAAAAACCTTTGCATTAAATGTACTAAGGGAAGGCTCAGCTTTGAATAGTCTGCCTCCTAAAGCCATTGTCCATGGTGATGCCAAAGAATTTGACACACCTGCCGGAAAAGTAACCATTGCTCAGGTTACGGTTATGGACGGACCGGGGGCTAAACCTAAATGGCCAGGTCTTAAAGCAGCTCTGCAGGAAATGGTGGACAGGAAAGAGACAGATACGGCTCTCCTTATGGTTACAGATATTATGGCAGAAAAAACCAACCTCCTGTGGGCCGGGAAAAATAAAGACAAGCTGGACGAAGCTTTTGGTAAGGAAGACAAGGACGGGTCCTATGATTTGCCCGGTGTTCTTTCCAGAAAGAAACAAATTGTGCCGCCTCTGACGGAAGCTTTTAGATAATGAACTTGCTAGTAAAACTTCAAAAGAGTAATATGTGGCCGAGAGAAGACAACACGCTTCTCTCGGCCTTTTACAGCCGCCCAGAAGCGTGTTGTTTTATAATGTTTATTTATCGTTTATATGACATTTTCCAGAAAAGGGACAGCTGCCGCAGCCTCCGCTGCAGTTAGTGCCATTGCCGGGATGGTTCCTGAACATTAGCTTTAAAATCCCAAAAACTACTAAAACAAGAATTGCAAAAATAATAAATGTAGCCATAATACCTCCTAACGGTTACCTATGCAGCAATGCTCCTAACGTTAGTAACCTTAACGTCTTTAGGAATAGATCTAAACAGATAGTGCATCATTACCACAAAAACCACTGCTGCTGCAACAGTTCCCAGGGTAAATACCCCGGTGGTAGCAAACATACCGAATTGATAGATTATCAGAGAAACGGCATAGGCAAAGGAACATTGATAGCCAATGGCAAAAATGGTCCATTTGGTATTATTCATTTCTCTTTTAATTGCGCCCATTGCCGCAAAGCAGGGAGCACATAATAAGTTGAAAATCAAGAAAGAATAGGCGGATAAAACAGAGAACTCTTTAGCAAGGGTACCCCAAATTTCCTGGCCGTCTTCGGCTACTTCACTGAAACCATAGAGAATACCTAAAGTACCAACTACGTTTTCTTTAGCAACCAAACCGGTAAAAGCGGCAACGGTAGCTTTCCAGTTACCCCAGCCTAAGGGAGTGAAAATCCAGGAAACAGCTTTGCCTATATAGGAAAGAAAACCGTCATTTAAATCTTCTACCATGGCAATTCCTCCATCCACATAACCAAAGCTGGAAGTAAACCAAACGAAGATAGTGGACAAAAGAATTACGGTGCCGGCCTTCTTGACGAAGCTGGAACCGCGTTCCCAAACGCTATGCCAAATGTTGCTGAGGGTAGGCATATGGTAAGCGGGAAGCTCCATAACAAAGGGAGCAGGTTCACCCATGAACATAGTAGTTTTCTTTAAGATAATTCCTGAAGTAATAATAGCACTGATTCCCACAAAGTAAGCACTGGGAGCAACCCACCATTCTCCATGAAACAGGGCACCGGCAATCAGTGCTATAATGGGCAACTTGGCGCTGCAGGGAATAAAGGTGGTGGTTATAATAGTCATTTTTCTGTCATGGTCATTTTCGATGGTACGGGAAGCCATGATACCGGGAACGCCGCAGCCTGTACCAATTAACATGGGAATAAATGATTTCCCGGAAAGACCGAACTTACGGAATACTCTATCCAAAATAAAAGCAATCCGGGCCATATAACCGCAGGCCTCCAGAAAGGCTAAAAACGTGAAGAGCACAAACATTTGGGGAACAAAACCCAATACAGCTCCCACACCACTAATTATACCATCAACCAATAGGCCTTTCAACCATTGGGCACAGCCTACACTGTCTAAAAAAACAGCGGCACCCGGGATGATTATTTCTCCAAATAATGTATCATTAGTCCAATCGGTAACGAGGGAGCCAATGGTAGTGACAGAAATATAATAAACTAAAAACATAATAAGGGTAAAAATAGGTAAAGCTAAAAATCTATTAGTTACAACTCGGTCAATCTTATCAGAAAGGGAAAGTTTTCCAAAGTTTTTTCTTTCGTTACATTTATTAATAATAGAAGAAATATAATTATAGCGTTCATTAGTAACTATACTTTCTGCATCGTCATCCATTTCCTTTTCTACTTGGGCAATTGTGTCTTCGATGTTTTTGGCACTGGCCGGTTGTAGATGTAGCTTTTCCATGACCTTGCTGTCTCTTTCAAAAACCTTGATAGCATACCAGCGTTCCTGAGTTTCGGGAAGCAACCCCTTGGTCTGATCTTCAATATGGGCTAAGGCATGCTCCAAACTGCCGCAGAAGGAATGACGGGGCAGGGCAAATTCTTGGTGCTTGGCTATCTTGGCCGCTAAATTTGCTGCTTTGGTAATGCCTTCTCCAGTTTTGGCAGAAATTTCTACTACATGACAGCCTGTTAATTCAGCTAATTTTTCTTTGTGGATAATATCTCCGTTGCTGCGTACTACGTCAACCATATTAATAGCAAGGACAACGGGAATGCCTAATTCTGTAAGCTGGGTGGTTAAATAAAGATTGCGTTCCAAATTAGTACCGTCAATAATATTCAAAATAGCATCAGGACGTTCGTTAACCAGATAATTTCTGGCTACAACTTCTTCCAGAGTGTAAGGAGACAGGGAGTAAATACCGGGTAAGTCCATAATAATTACATCAGCATGGCCTTTCAGTGCGCCTTCTTTCTTTTCCACGGTTACGCCCGGCCAGTTGCCCACAAACTGGTTAGAACCGGTCAAGGCATTGAAAAGAGTTGTTTTCCCTACATTAGGATTGCCTGCCAAGGCAATTTTATATTTCATATTAACTTTCCTCTCTCTATAATTAGTAATAGCTAACCTAACAACAAAAAAATAAGTGAATGCAATCAAACAATTTCAATCATATTGGCATCTTCTTTGCGCAAAGATAACTCATAGCCACGGGCGTTAATTTCTATAGGATCGCCTAAAGGGGCTACCTTACGGACGTACAGTTCTGTGCCCTTTGTAATACCCATATCCATAATACGCTTTTTCGTAGCACCTAAGCCATTTAAACGAGCTACTTTGACCTTTTCGCCTACTTTGGCATCCTTCAATGTTTTCATTATAATCATTGCCTCCTAAACAATAATTTTATTAGCCATTTCATGGCTGATGGCCACTCTTGTTTCTCTGATATTGACAATCAGGCCGCTGGCAGTAGTAGAAATAACCATAATAGAACTGCCTATAGTAATGCCGAGATTCTCTAGAAACTGACGTACTTTAGCAGTACCGCCTACGCGCATAATGGTTTGGGGAACGCCTTGTTCTGCTAGAAATAAAGGCATAAAGCCACCTCACTTTCTGTAAGTTAGATAACGCTAACTTTCATTTAGCAATGATAGCACGTACTAAGAAAAGTGTCAAGAAAAAACGCTGACGAAAAATTTTTCTTGGTTAAAGAAAAATTTTGTCAGCGTTTTTAGAGTACATAAGGTTTATTCGGAGCGTTTTAATTGTAATTGAAGCTTACGCTCGGAATAATTTTTTAACATAGTTAAAAGCAGAAGAATAACGCCACCCAAAATAAAGGATAAAATACTAAAAGTATCCCAGCTAACAGGAGCCTGAGGGACTTTTAAAGTGGCCGGTCCCATAATAATGGCGTAAATAGAGCCAATCATCAAGCCTATAATAAAATAGACCATGGCTGAACGATGTTCAGTTAAAGCTGTCTTAACTAATTTAATAGTGCTGAGAATACCGGCCAATACCCCAAAACCAAATACACATAAAACAGGGAAATAAGCAAAATTAAAATGCAGGAATTCTTTAATTGCCGAGATAATGGGCACATAAAGACCAAAAATCAAAAGGAGGGTAGAACCGGAAATGCCGGGCAGCACCATGGCACAAATAGCAATCATGGCTGCGACGAAAACATAGGCTCCCAGTGACAGGCTTAAACTGGACACGTCCACATTGGTGCCTTTGCCGCCGGCAGGATTAAAATAGGTAATTAGTACAACAATAGCAATGCCTAGAAGGGCATAAATAAGTTTACCATATTTATTTTTCAGGGACTCTTTTTCTTCTACTACAATAAGAGGCAAGGAAAAAATAGATAGACCAATAAATAAAGAACTTAACTGGTAAATATGTGTTTGGAATAAGCTGGCCAGCACCAAGACAGAAGAACTCATGCCGATTACCCAGCCTATACCCAGTTTGCCAAGAAAAAGCAGGGCACGTTTTTTGGCCTCTAATCCTTCGGCAGCAATAGAATAAAGTGAACCGATAAATTCGTCGTAGAAACCAAGAACAAAAGCTATAGTACCGCCGGAAACCCCCGGAACACTATCAGCCAGCGCCATGCAAAACCCTCGTACAATATTTAAAAATAAACCCATAAAACTCTCCTTCACAACAAGAATGGTTAGTAAATTCTAACAAAATCAGTGTATTTATGCTATAATGATTTAGTTACGAAGGTATTATAGCATAAAAGTATTAACAAAGGGTTAAAATGATTATAAAAAGAGTTTAAAATAGCAAGAAGGAGATTACAATGACAGATTTAAGCAGAGAACAAATTAAATTAAAAATTATGGGCTATGCAGCAAGAGGCTATGAAGTTCCGACTATGGATATGATAAAAACTCCGGAACAAATTGCCGGCATCAGAGAAGCCAGCAAAATTAATACAGGAGTTTTGGATGCAGTGGCTGCACAAATAAAAGTAGGCATGAGTACAGATGATATTAATACCATAGTTTATGATTATACCATAGCTCACGATGCTATTCCGGCCTGTCTGAATTATGAAGGATTTCCCAAAAGCGTTTGCACTTCTGTCAATGACGAGATTTGCCATGGGATTCCGGATCCTAATGTTATTCTCAAGAGCGGAGATATTGTT
>JALCSJ010000001.1 GCA_022653215.1 Acidaminococcaceae bacterium | reverse complement strand
TTTCCCTGGCTGTTAATTTTCCTGATGCGTGCTGCTTGTCAACCTTAGCAGGCCCGCCTCCGGCCTTAATAACTTCCGTCTTTTGAAGCATTTCTTCAAGTTTCTCTTTTGTAGTCAAAACTGCACCTCCGAGCTGCATAATGTCTAATTGTTTTATGACACAAAAATAAAACTAAGTTATTGTACCATAAATAGCTTCTCGTTGCTAGTTTTTGAGAAAAATTTTTTCTTATTATTTTGCTGTTTAGTATTACTTTTTTGTTCTTTGTTTTTTGTATCCACAATTGTAATAATAGCAGTATTCGCACAAACTTTCAACATTCTAGCCTTGCTTAATTACTGTAGTTAACTAAATTATTAATACTTATCAAGAACTGGTCTTGTTCCATAGCGATAATTTACTAGCAAAATTATTGCATTTCCTGTCCAAAACAGCATGCCAAGCTGAATATTAAACAGTGTATGGTCCGTAAGACCGCTGATTCCTATGCCCACCAATGCTGCCATATAACCACAAGCAATGCCTCTGGCCCAGGGAGCAATATTTCTATGTCTGATATTTCTGGCCAGTTTAAATAAATGCCACATAATATAAAGAAATAATATCAGTCCTACAATACCAAGCTCTGCTGCAATATTAAGGAACAAATTATGGCAATGATACATAATAATCTGACCATCTAAAGACATAAAATCATATTCCACAAAAGCATATTGGTACCCATACCAGCCCACACCCCAAGGATGGTCCTTAATCATGGCCAGGGCACTTTCTATATAGGAGAATCGTAATTCCGCTGAAGTATCCTGGGTCTCAAAAATCGAAAGAATCCTTTTTGACAAAATATTCCAGCCAAAATACAAAACGGTAGCCCCCCCTCCTACCAAGGGCAAAATCGCCTTATGATAAAAGAAAGCGGCAAAAACCACTAATACCCAGAAAACAGCCAGCCAGTTGCCCCGGGAAAAAGTCAAAAGCAGACAGCCTGCTGACAGAAGAAAAATCAGAATCAATCCTATACGTGTTTTTCCTCCTCTTAGAGGAGCAAAAATTCCGGCGCAATAGGCAATCGTCATAACCAAAAATGTACCTAAAATATTCGGATTCTCCAAAGTGGAGAAAGCCCTTTTAGTAATAGTAGGAAAAGCATCTTGGTCAACCCATTCTTTATCCTGAAGAAAAATACTGCCGTAAGCATATTGCCAAATTCCATAAAGAGCCACAATGCCTGCTGAAAGCAGGAACACCTTCATGAGTAAAAGACACCGATGGCGTTTAGCCGCATATTTAAGGACAAGATAGAAAACTCCTGCTTCTTGTCCTACCACCCACAACCAATTAAAAGCCGATGCTTTTATATCCCAAGAAAGAAAAACACTAAGACCGCTGAGAATAAACAGAGCCCACAAAGGATATTTTATTTGCTTAGGTATGGTGCATTCCGGTCGAAAATTTTTGGTCTTAATGCCATTAATAATAGCTGCCAAAAAACAAAGGACAAAAACGACACCCCCCGCAATGGCTGAAAAGGGCAGAACAAAAATCAGGAGAACTAAAAGTCCGTAAACAATTTGTTCTAATTGCAAATTTTTCAGACTAGGTTTTTGGATAGTCATAAACTAACCTTTCTGCAAAGTTTCTTTAAAAGTTCCAACTAAATATAAAGAACCGCAGACACAGACAACACCGCTGTCTCCGGCTGCCTCCAGAGCATTTTGATAGGCCTGGGTTAATGTAGAACAAGCTTTGGCTCCCCTGCCTATGTTCTCTGCCAGATACTCAGCCGAAGCTGCTCTGGGTCCGTCATCTGCACGAACTGTAAAAATTATATCCTTTGGTCTAAACAAAATTTCTGTTGCATCTTTAAGGTCTTTGTCTTTCATCATGCCAAAGACAAAACATCTTTGCACATCATAATAATGCTCGTCCAATGTTTTTCTTAGGACCGTAATACCGGCTGGATTATGGGCTCCGTCCAAAAGCACATCAGGGTTGCGCCTGATTCTTTCCAGGCGCCCCGGCCATTTTACCTTGAACAGGCTGGCTTCTAAGCCAGTCAAATTAACCTTTTTATCCTGTTTGGCCAATACTTCCAAAGTGGCAATAGCCACCGAGCAATTTATTATCTGATGATCTCCGGCTAGAGTTATAGCGATTTCCCGTTTTTCTAAAAGCGAGCGGTAAGCAAAAATCTGCTTATCCATATTAGATTCCAAAGAAACACCGGTGAAATCATTACCATATACACGTATAGGTGCATGTTTTTCTGAGGCAGTGCCAAGAATGACTTTTAAAGCCTGCCCTGTTGCTCCGGTTACTACCGGTACCCCTTCTTTAATAATTCCGGCTTTTTGCGCCGCAATTTCCCGGATAGTGTTTCCTAATCTTGCCATATGATCCATAGCTACATTGGTAATAACGGAAACCTGTGGCACAATTACATTAGTAGAGTCCCACAGACCTCCCATACCAACTTCTACAACACCATAGTCAACTTTTTCTTTGGCAAAATAAACAAAACACATGGCCGTCAGTATTTCGAACTGAGTAGGCTGTTCTCCACCTTGTTCTTTAAACTCTTTTTCTGCCGCTGCAACAATAGTCGCTAAAGCAGCAAAATCTTCGTCACTAATGTCTTGACCATTAATAGCAATTCTTTCGTTGTATTTAACAAAATGAGGAGATGTAAAACACCCCACCTTTAGTCCCATATCTGCAAGAGAGCCGGTCACGAATTCACTGACACTGCCCTTACCGTTAGTTCCTGTAATGTGGACGGTTTTGAACTGCTGTTGGGGATTGCCCAAAATTGCCAAAATTCCTTCTATACGCTCCAGACCCAAATGAATGCCAAATTTGCCTAAGGTTGTTAAATACTCTAATGTTTCCCGGTAGTCCATAGTCCACCTCCTTCAGTTATTACAAGGTCTGCAAATAGGCCTGACGTTCCTGTAAAGCTACCAGCTTTTTCTTGTACTCATCTTCTTTAGCCTGCTCTTTTGCCACAACTTCAGCAGGAGCTTTGGCCAGGAATCCTTTGTTGTTCAGCTTGCCTTCGCTTCTCTTGATTTCTTTGTGCATATCATCTATTTCTTTTTGCAAACGAGCTGTTTCTTTCTCTACATCAATAAGTCCTTTTAACGGCAGATAAACTTCTACACCGCTCACTACAGCTGTCATAGCATTTTTAGGTTTAGCAGCAGAAAGCTTGTCGATAGTAAGATTATCAACAGTACCCAATAACTGGATATACCCCTTGTTTTCTTCCATAACATTTTTCAAAGCATCGCTAACCAGAAGAATGGCAGGAGCCTTGTGGCCGGGAGCAGCATTAACTTCTGCTCTCATATTACGGATAGCCTTAATGGTTTCCATAATAGCAGTCATACCTGCTTCTACATCAGCATTAACCAAGCTTTCTTTGTATTCGGGCCATTGGGCCAGCATAATGCTCTTGCCTTCATGAGGCAGATGCTGCCAAATTTCTTCTGTGATAAAAGGCATATAAGGATGTAAAAGTTTCATGGCGCTGCCTAAAACTTCACAGAGCACATATTGAGCAGTAGCTCTTTCTTCAGCATTATCCTTGTTGTAAAGTCTAGGTTTAATAAGTTCAATGTACCAGTCGCAGATTTCACCCCAGATAAATTCGTAAATCACTCTGCCGGCTTCTCCCAATTCAAAACGTCCCAGCAAATCAGTAACGTCTTTAGTTGTATGCTGCAAGCGTGACAGGATCCATTTATCAGCCAAAGTATAAGGAGCACGTTTGGCCTTAGCATCGTAACCATCCAGATTCATTAAAGCAAAACGGGAAGCATTCCAAATCTTATTGGCAAAATTACGGGTAGATTCAATTCTGCTCCAATAAAAACGCATGTCGTTACCGGGAGTATTGCCGGTAATAAGCATGAAACGCAAAGTATCAGCGCCATATTTATTGACTACTTCCAAGGGGTCAATACCATTGCCTAAAGATTTGCTCATCTTTCTGCCCTGCTCATCACGAACCAAGCCATGAATAAATACTTTTTCAAAAGGCACTTTCTTCATAAATTCTTCGCCCATAACCAACATTCTTGCTACCCAGAAGAAAATAATATCGTAACCGGTAACCAGAACGCTGGTAGGATAGAATTGTTTTAACAGGTCCGTATTTTCCGGCCAGCCTAAAGTAGAAAATGGCCACAGAGCGCTGCTGAACCAAGTATCCAAAGCATCTTCATCTTGATGAACATGACCGCCGCACTTTGGGCATTTATCTATATCAGTACGAGAAGCTACAACTGCACCGCAGTCATCGCAGTACCAAACAGGGATTCTATGACCCCACCAAATCTGACGGGAAATACACCAATCATGAATATTAGCCATCCAGTTAGTATATGTTTTAGTAAAACGAGGTGGTACAAATTGTGTCTGTCCGTTTTCTACACAGTCAACGGCAGCTTTCACCAAAGGCCCCATTTTTACGAACCATTGGGTGGAAATCAAAGGTTCCACAACATTGCCGCACCGTTGGCAATGTCCAACGGCATGAGGGCAGTCTTCAATCTTTACTAAGAGACCTGCTGCATCCAAATCGGCAATAATATTTTTTCTGCATTCGTATCTGTCCTGGCCAACATATTTTCCTGATTCCTTGGTCATTTTGCCATCTAGTCCGATAACGTTAATGTTCTCCAAATGATGGCGTATACCCATTTCATAGTCGTTAGGATCGTGAGCAGGAGTAATCTTTACGGCACCTGTACCAAACTGCAAGTCTACATAGTCATCGGCAATAATAGGAATTTCTCTGTCCGTACCCGGCAGCAAAATTTTCTTGCCTACCAATTTACCATAGCGCTCATCTTTAGGATTAACAGCCACAGCCGTATCACCGGGAATAGTTTCCGGTCTGGTGGTAGCAATAGTTAAATATTGATCTTTTTCTCCTGCCAGAGGATATTTAATATACCATAAATGTCCTGTATCATCTTTATGCTCAACTTCTACATCACTTAAAGCTGTATTGCAATGAACGCACCAATTAATAATTCTGGTGCCCTTGTAAATCAGGCCTTTTTCATATAGGGAAACAAATACTTCCCTGACAGCTTTACTGCAGCCTTCATCCAAAGTAAAACGTTTTCTATCCCAGTCACAGGAAACACCCAGACTCTTCAGCTGGGTAAAAATTCTTTCTCCATACTGTTCTTTCCACTGCCAAACACGTTTCAGGAATTCTTCCCGGCCTAAATCATAACGAGTCAAACCTTCATTTTTTTTAATTTCTTCTTCAACTTTAATTTGGGTAGCAAGACCTGCATGGTCATAACCCGGCATCCAGAGAGTGTTGTCACCCATCATACGATGCCAGCGTATTAAAATATCCTGGAGGGTATTATCCAAAGCATGGCCCATATGAAGTTTGCCTGTAATATTAGGTGGTGGCATAACAATACAGAAGGGTTTTTTGCTAGGGTCAGCCTCTACATGAAAGCAACCATTTTTTTCCCAATATTCATACCATTTCTTTTCTACTGCCACAGGGTCATAAACCTTTGGTATATTGTTTTCTTCTGACATAATTTTCAGCCTCCTAAAATAAATAAAAAATAAAAACTCGTCCTAAATAAATAGGACGAGTAGAATCGCGGTACCACCTAAATTCTCAATTGCTTGAGCACCTCTTGGCTTAACGTGCCAAACGGACAAGACTACTATCTTCACCTTGTCAGCTCCCGGACGACTTCTTACCTATGATTCAAATGCTTGCACCAACCGCATTCTCTCTGAGAATTTTTCAGTAATACTACTTCCGTTCATCGCTTCATTATTTAAATGTACATTGCTAATTCTATCAATTGTAACTGTAAAAGTCAAATTTTTATAACGAGGCTATTTGGCGACCTAAAAGGGTTCCTACATTTTCTGCCATTTTTTCCAGATTCCGGACATGAACGAAATCCTGTCCGTAGATTTCTTTGGCATCGCCCATCCCACCTTTTATTTCATCGTTGATAAGTCCTATGACTCTAATGTTTTCCCTGCGCAGAGAAGCAACTTCTCCCGCAGTATCAGCTACAGCTCTTTCGTTGCTGTAGTCATGACGGATAAAAGGATTGCTTTCGTTGACAATACTCCGGTCATCATTGGGTTGAGCATCGGTCAATACAATGAGAATCTTTTTAGCACCAAACTCGTCGCCCATTAGCTCTCTTGCCCCGCGAAAAGCCAAACCATCTCTGTTCCAGCCTGCTGCACAATAATTAAACACATTGGCACAGCGTTTATTTTCTTTGTAAGTCTTAAAAATATTTAAAACAGTGTAACCGCGTAAAGTACAGAAAGAATAAATTTGCGATGGTATGCCGCACATTCTCAGGCTTTCACTAATGACATAGGCCTGCGCTGCAATAACTTTTTGGGAGCCGCCCCGCGAGGCAGATGCATCCAGCATTAAATCCACCGTAAAATCCGGTGAAGTTGTTTCTTCTTTAGCATAGAATACTCTGTTGTCATTGAGATATAAAGCTCGCCAAACTCTGCCGGCTACAAAGGTTCCGCTCTTGGAAGGCACTGCCAAAGGCTGGTTGGACAACTGCATGCTGTTTTTTATCTGTCCCGTTAATTTGTTGATGCTCTTTCTGTAAAGTTCACTGTGCTCTTTATAGAAAGCAATGTTTTTCAGTTTTTGCTTCAGGGAAGCCTGAGCCATAAGTGTTGCTTCCTTAGTACCTTTGCCGCCGCTTATACCCCCGCGAGTAAAATATAAATGACTGTAACGATGGGGACCTGTACATAGTTCACGTTCTACTTCCAGCATCCGGCCAGCACTATATAAAGGTTTACCAAAACATTTTAAAATGTAGGCATAATTTTCCTGAGCTGTGTTGCCGGTAATAATATCCATGGGAGAATTAATTTCATTAATGCCACGGATTTTAGCCTCTGCCTCATTTTTTCCATAACGAAGATTCAGCTTGGATTCCTGACGATAAGAATGTCTTGGCACCAAATAGTCCAGTATTTTCCCTAACCGTCCGGTGATAATTACTTTTTCCAAACTTTCTCTTACCATAAACCGTGATACGAAATATCTTTTTATTATGGAGCGATACTTGGTAATAATTTCATCAGTAGTCCAATTAGGATCGAAGGCCAGTTCTTTATAAAGCTTTTTATCCCAAGGTGTAGCCAGCTCTGACTTTTCGCCCAGAACTTCATGCCATCTGGCCGCCTGCATATCATGAGCTACGCCCCTGCGCCCCATGAGACGGGACTGAAAATACGCCCTGGCATGCTCCTTACGCAAAGAAGCAAGTACCGGACGAGTAGGAAGTTCTTTGGCATAAGCCACTCCTTCCAACCCCAGCCATAAAAGATCGTCAAAAGTCTGCTGCAAGGCAGAACCCTGCATTTCGTCAAAGAATTTATTTAGTTTTTCCGCATCGTACCATTTGTCTACAAACCCCACCATGGCATTTAAATACAAGTCCGGTTTTCCATTATCCTGGAAGGACAAGAAATCCGGACTGTATTTATAATCATCTGAAGCTGTCCAAACAATGTTTAAGGCACGACGCCTTTTAGCATCATATTTTCTTCTAGCCATAATTAATCACTCAATCTGTAAAAATATCTTTTCTGCCAAATTCTTGAGGAATGTGCAACCCGATAACATCATTAATCAAAGCAGGTTCATATTCATCAAAAGATTTATTGGTAATACCCATTTCCATGGCCAGATGTGGATCCAAGCCCATATGCATCAGCCTGATGGAATCAAGAAGTCCTCTTAAGTCTACTGCTTTGCTGGAAATTTCTGCTTCTTCGCATTTTTTCTGTAAATCCAAGAAAATGCCGGAAAATTGTTCTACTGCTTCAGAACGCATGGTGGGAAATTCCGCCATTAAAAGCTTCTTTAAATTTTCCGTACTAATAAAGGGCAATTTAATAACAGCAAAGCGGGAAGTCAGAGCTTCATTCAGTTCTTTAGTGCCGGCATAACCATAGTTCATAGTTGCAATAAATCTTGTGGCCGGATTCAATTTAATAATGTCATAACCGGGGATATCCATGATACGTCTATAATCCAATAAGGAATGTAGTACAGCCAATGCTTCGTTTCTCGCCATATTTATTTCATCTAATATGCCAAAACCGCCTCGTACAGCACATTGATAAATAGGACCCGGTCTAAAAACAACTTTACCATTGGAAAAGGTGTCTGCCCCTAACATAAAAGACGCATCCATATTAATATGGAAAGACACATTCCAATTGGGACGAGAAAAAGTTGCTGCCAAATTTTCTGCCAGCACATTTTTCCCTGTTGCTTTTGAGCCAACCAGCAGAATGTTTTCTCCGCAGAGTAAAGCGCTTAAAGCCTCGTTCCAAACCTCTTTACCATAGAAGTGGTATCTTGGTTTAACCAAACGGACTTCATCTTCGGAATCCAAGGGATACTCTTTCCTGAATTCCTCAATACCCTTTATTAATTTTTCATCTATTCCTTCACTACGTAAAAAGTTAAGCACTATTCTGCCTCCAAAAAGAACTGTTCTGTCAGTCCTTATCTTCCCAAATTTCTTTTATTTTACTAATTCATACTGTCTGGTTCCCATGCCGATTTTTTCACCATGTTCCAGACAATCTTCCCAGCCGGATTCCGGTGTGGAGTTATGGAAATTATCATGGCCTTTGCATCCTTCAGGGTCTTTAGCCAGGTTTTCTCCTAATTGAGAATTCCTGATAGGTGGCGCAGCATTAACTAAATCAGCGCAAGCCTGATCCAATGCTACCGGATCTGTAGATGCCAGCATGCCAATATCTGCCACAATGGGCGCATCATTTTCGCTGTGACAATCACAGTTAGGAGAAACATCCACAATTAAGCTGATATGAAAGCTCGGTCTGTCATGAATAACAGCCCAGGCATATTCGGCGATTTTGCAGTCTAATTTTTTCACAGTGGAATCATAGTCGACTTCAACTGCATCCACAGGGCAAGCTCCTATGCAGCGACCGCAGCCTACGCATTTGTTTTCATCAATGGTAGACTTCTTGTTTTTAATAGTCGGTCCACCGTGAGCACAAATCTTTACACAAGCACCGCAGCCAATGCATTTTTTGTGGTTAACATGAGGTTTGCCATCATTATGCATTTCCATTTTTCCTGCTCTGGAACCGCCGCCCATACCCAGGTTTTTCAAAGCGCCCCCAAAGCCTGTTGATTCATGACCTTTAAAGTGAGTAAGAGAAATAACAATATCGGCATCCATGAGAGCTTTGCCGATTTTTGCCTCTTTGACATATTCTCCGTTGGGAACGGGAACATATTCTTCATCAGTACCTTTCAAGCCATCGGCAATAATCACATGACAACCTGTAGCAAAAGGATTAAAACCATTTTCATAGGCACTGTCCATATGTTCCAAAGCTTGTTTTCTTCTGCCTACATACAAAGTATTGCAGTCAGTAAGGAAAGGTCTTCCACCTAATTCCTTAACTAAATCAGCTACAACTTTAGCATAGTTGGGACGAAGATATGCCAGATTACCCGGTTCGCCGAAATGCAATTTAATAGCAACAAACTTGTTTTTAAAATCAATTTTTTTCATGCCGGCCTTAATGCACAAAGCCCGTAATTTCTCCAGCATGTTCGGTCCTCCGTAAGGAGTGCGAAAATCCGTAAAATATACTTTTGCTTTTTTCATTTTATCCCATCCTTATCTCATTTTCGTAAATTACCGGTTTTCCGATAATTCTACCATCTACAAATTTTCCGTGGCAGTCGCTGCCTCCGCTTATTAACTTGTGATGCTCATGACAATATCTCACTAAAGTCGCTGTATCTTCCAAGCTATGTCCAGTATGATAACATTCAAACCCGTCAAAGGGTTTATTGCCTAAAGCATGTAAGGTGGCATCCAGCCCCGGTCCGTGAAAATCACTGGCACTGTGAGCCAGGAAAGCTTTTCCCCCTGCGGTGTGAATAATATTAATTGTATCTTCAATACTGGGGAAAATCGGAAATTCCAAGCCCTTGTCTTTGGTAAAAATTCTGGCAAAAAAATCTTTAACATCTTTGCATAATCCTTTGTCTACCAGATAAATCAGTGATTTAAAACCACCTCTTTTTTTATCATATTGATAAGCCCTGTATTCCTCTAAAGATACCGGCCAGCCTTCCTCCTGCAAAAGCATAATGCTGTCCTCATCTTTTTTTAATAAAAGATATTCGTTATATGCCAAATGCTCTAAAAGCGCTTTATTAGCAATATCAATGTCATAACCCAGAATATGAAAACAATGGTTTTCATAAGTACTGCAAATTTCTGTTCCCGTATGGAAAGCTATGCCTGCAGCCTGTGCTGCCTTTTGGGCTGCAGCCACGCTTTTCACGCTGTCATGATCAGTAATGGCCATAATGCCCAGTCCGGCTTTTTGTGCTGCTTCTACTGCTTCTTCCGGTGTCCATGTACCATCCGAAGCCACTGTATGTAAATGTAAATCAACCCGTCTTAATGTCATAAGCTTCCTGCTTTCAATGGTGATACTTTTCATGCCGCATAATTTTGAAGGCCCGATAAATTTGTTCTAAAAGCAATACCCGAATCATCTGATGAGTAAAGGTTAAGGCCGAAAAAGACCAGAGAAAATCTGCTCTCTTGCGCAATTCGTCTGTGTAGCCAAAAGCGCCGCCAATAACAAAGGTAATATGACTTTTGCCTTCTAATGCCAGTTTACTGATCTTTTCAGACAGTTCAGGAGAACTAATCATCTTCCCTGCAACATCCAAGGCAATCACATAGGAATTAGCAGGAATAATAGCAAGCAGCCTTTTGGTTTCCTTCTCCAGCACTTGCTGCTTGGTTGCTTCAGAAGGATTATCCGGCATTTTTTCTTCATTAATACTTTTAATGTTAACCCGGCAGAAAGGAGTAAGTCTTTTGACAAACTCCTCTACAGCTGCCGTTAAATATTTTTCTTTGAGCTTACCTACGCAAGCAATGGTTATCTGCATTATTGTTTAGGCATTTCACCTAAAACAACTTTCAGGTCAACTTCTTCATCGCCCCGTAAAACAGTAATCGTAACACTGGTGCCAATGCCGCTGCTGTTAATCATGTCCCGTAAATCAGAAACATTGCCGACTTTCTTGCCATTGTATTTAGTAATAATATCATTAGGACGAACCCCACCTTTCCAAGCAGGTCCTCCCTGATAAAGCTTAGCTACAAAAATACCGCCCCGTAAATCAATGTTTATGCCATATTTTTCAGCCACATCTTTATCAATTAAACTGGCACCTATAAAAGGTCTTGCTACTTTGCCTTTGTTGGCCAATTCTTTTAGTATGGGCTTAGCTTCGTTAATAGGGATGGCGAACCCAATACCCTCTACTCCGGATACTGCTACCTTAGCACTATTGATGCCTATAACTTGGCCATCAGCATTCACTAAAGCACCACCGGAATTACCGGGATTAATAGCGGCGTCAGTTTGAATTAATTTGAATTTACGTTCTCCCAAATTAATAGAACGATTCAAAGCACTGATAACACCTGCTGTTACGGTTCCGCGGAATTCCAACCCAAGAGGGTTACCAATAGCAATGGCAGGTTCTCCTACCATAATATCATCTGAATTGCCAAATTCAGCTACAGTCAGAGGTTCTTTCGCATCAATCTTTACTACAGCTAAATCCGTTGTGGCATCTGTTCCCAGAACCTTGCCGGGATAAGTTTTCCCATTAGGAAGGCTTACCACAATTTCCTGAGCTCCTGCCACTACGTGATTGTTGGTAGCAATAAGACCGCTTTTGTCATAAATAACTCCGGACCCTGTACCCCGTTCCATCATCTGAGTACGATTGAAGAAATCCGTTACCAAAGCTTTATTAGTAATACCAACTACGGCCGGGCCGACTTTTTTAGCTGCTTGAACAATAGCAGTATTTCTGCCTGTGCTCATATTAGCCTCTGTTTTTTTGGCTCTTTCTTCTACCGTAATAGGCTTTTTCTCTTCAGTGGCAGCAGCAGGCTTATCCTTTTTGCTAGCCACAGAACAGCCGCTGGTCAAAAATGCCATCGTCATTAAAATCGAGCAAAGCACCGTAATTGTTTTTGTGAAAATTTTCTTAGTCATATTCTTCTCTCCTATTCCCTATTGCTTACTAATTGCCGTTGATGGGCAACATAAATTCTAATATTTTTAGCTTCGTTGGCATTTGCCAAGATTTCATGAACTGTATTAAAAGCAATTGCTTCTGTGTTGTTTTGCTCGCTTAAATGAGCAAGAATTACTTCTTCCGGTCTGTTAGCTAATTCCGTAAGGAACTTTCCTGCCGTAGCATTGGATAAATGCCCCCAGTGTCCGGCAATTCTCTCCTGCAAGGATTTTGGGTAAGGTCCGTTCCGCAATAGAGTTTCATCGTGATTAGCTTCTAAAATCAAGGTGTTGCTGCCTTCCACTGCCTGTTCACATTCTTTAGTTATATACCCGCAATCAGTCAGATAAGTACATTTATCGTTCTTATAAAAGAGCTTATAACCAACTGTATCTGCTGCATCATGGGGAACCTTAAAAGATTCCACTCTAATATTTCCCAAAACACAACCCCGGGGGAAAACTCTTCTTTGTTCATTAGAAAGGCTGCGTCTAACGGCCAAACGTCCCCAGGTTTTTTCATTAGCAAAAATGGGCACATGAGGAATATTTTTGCACAAAACTGCAAGCCCCATCACATGGTCTGTATGTTCATGAGTAATAAGAATGCCGCTCAAATCCTGAGGTTCCAACCCACAGGATTGTAACCCTTTCATGATTCTACGGCAAGAAATACCCGCATCTATTAAAATAGCCGTATTTCCTGCTCTAATAAGAGTAGAATTTCCCTTACTGCCACTTGCTAAAACATCTACTTCAAAATTATTAGTCATGGTAAGCCTCGGCAAGCGCTTTGCCGGCGCTGGTCCCCAGCCTATCTGCTCCTGCTGCCAGCATAGCTTTGGCAGTAGCTGCATCTCTGATTCCGCCGGCGGCCTTAACCCCAAGTCCATATTTGTCAGCTTCTTTTCTTAGCAGTTTTACATCTGCTACAGTTGCACCTGCTTTATTAAAACCTGTACTGGTTTTAACGAATTGAGCGCCTCCCCTGGCAATAAGGCTCACAGCTTGAATTTTTTCTTCATCTGTTAAAAGGCAGGTTTCAATAATTACCTTAACAGGATGTTTATCAGCTGCTTCTACAACTTTTTTGATATCTTCTATTACAGCATGATATGCGCCGCTTTTCAAAGCACCGATATTCATTACCATATCGATTTCATCAGCACCGTCCTTAATCGCCAGTTCTGCTTCTAAAGCTTTGATACGGGAAAAAGTAGCACCCAAAGGAAAACCCACCACAGTTACAACTTTAACAAAAGAATTTTTTAAAGTTTCTTTGGCTAATTCCACATAACAAGGATTAACACAAACAGCAAAGAGTTCCGCCTCTTGTGCTTCCTTGCATAGGTTGATAATTGCTTGGGCTGTTGCTTCAGGTTTTAATAAAGTATGTTCTATGTAATTTTGTATAGTCATCTCGTCTCCCCTAATTATCGTAGTTTCCTAAATATTATAATACTAAATTATACGAAAAAAAACACTGGATTTGACAATTCAGTGTTTTTTATTTGAATTTTTTAAGCTTAATGAAGTTTCTGGCACTCTGGGCAAATCCCATAAAAATAGAATTGTTTGCCTTGAACCTGGAACTTTGTGTCCTCTTCTACAGCATCAACAATCTCTCTGCTGGGCAAAGGTTTCACATCTGCTACCTTACCGCATTTGGTGCAAACAATATGAGCATGTTCCTCAATGTTGGCATCATAACGATAGCTGTCTTCTCCTGTATTCAACACTTGGATAATATTTAGTTTGCTTAAAATCTCCAGAGACTTGTAAACCGTAGCAAAACTCATGGTTGGATACAAGGGTTTCACTTGTTTGTAAATTGTCTCAGCTGTGGGATGCTCCGTAGTGTTGGAAAGCATTTCATAAACAGCCAACCGCTGAGGAGTGACTTTGCAGCCATTACTTCTTAATATTTTCGCTAACTCTACATTATTATACATGATTTCTTCCTCCGTACCTTTCATGCCTACTTTCACAATATTATTTCTTGCCTCATAGCGTCGGAAAACAATAATAATTATTTGTTACATTATACTATTGTAATATCCTTAATGTCAATAGTCTACTTTAGCCCGGATACAAAATCTTGCTTTAAAACCCTCGAGGGTAGTATAATAGCCAATGTAACTTTATTTTTAAGAAAGAGGTTCAAATTTATGGAAGACATTAATATTATTTCCCCTATTATTGCTAAAGAACTGCAGATACCCGCAGGAAAAGTTTCTGCTACTCTGACACTTTTGGACGAGGGCAACACTATTCCTTTTGTAGCCCGTTACAGAAAAGAAGTAACAGGTTCTTTAGATGAAGAACAAATAAGAAATGTCAGCGAAAGAGCTCAATATTTGCGCAGTTTAGCACAAAGACGGGCAGAAGTGCTGGCATCTATTGACGGTCAGGGAAAACTTACTCCGGAATTGAGCGCAGCTATAAATGCTACCACAAAGCTTCAAGAACTTGAAGATTTATATCTTCCATACAAGCAAAAGAAACGTACCAGAGCCACTATTGCCAAGGAAAAAGGTTTAGAACCTTTAGCACAATTTATTATGGCTCAAGAAGAACCTAAAGTTAGTCTGGAAGAATTAGCACAAGACTACCTAAATGAAGAAAAAGAGGTAAAAACCACAGAAGAAGCTTGGCAGGGTGCTATGGATATAGTAGCAGAAAATCTTTCTGACCGCGCCGATATAAGAGATCTTGTGAGAAAAGAAATGTGGCGCAATGCAGAATTAGCCAGTGAATTAACTGCTGATGAAACTACAGGCCAAGACTTCTTAATGTACAAAGATTATTCTGAACCTATCAGACAGCTCCCTCCCCATCGTATTTTGGCTTTAAACCGCGGTGAAACTAAGGATATGCTAAAGGTAAAATTAGTTCTGCCCGGAGATGCTATATATAATATTATTGGACGGAAAGTAGGAATTAAACCGGTAGGCACCTTTACGGAAATGTATAAAACTGCTCTGGAAGATTCCTATAAACGGTTAATTTTCCCTGCTATTGAAAGAGAAATCCGCAATGAATTAACAGAAAAAGCCGAGAAACAGGCCATTTCTGTTTTTGCAGTTAATTTAAGACAATTACTTCTGCAACAGCCTTTAGGCGGTCATACGGTTCTTGGTATGGACCCGGGCTACCGCACCGGCTGTAAATGTGCTGTAGTTAATCCCCAGGGAACCGTTTTGGCAACAGCTGTCATCAATGTAACTACCAGCGAAAGACAGTATGAACTGTCAGAAAAAACTTTTGTGGACTTAGTCACTAAATATCATGTGACGTTAGCCTCCATTGGCAATGGTACTGCTTCTTATGAAACAGAAGAATTTACCGCCAAGATGATTGAAAAATACAAATTGAATATGTCCTATGTAATTACCAGTGAAGCAGGTGCCTCTGTGTACTCCGCTTCCAAACTGGCCAGAGAAGAAATGCCTGATCTGGATCTGACTTTGCGCGGAGCTGTTTCTATTGCCCGCAGAGTTCAGGATCCCCTGGCAGAACTTGTTAAAATTGAGCCTAAAGCCATCGGTGTCGGACAATACCAGCATGACGTTAATCAAAAAGAGCTTACCGGAACGCTGGGTACTGTAGTAGAATCCTGTGTTAACCATGTAGGCGTGGAATTAAACACTGCTTCCGCTTCCCTTTTAACCTATGTAGCAGGTATCAGCAAGCCTGTAGCCAAAAACATTATTACTTATCGGACAGAAACAGGCTGTTTTAAAAGCAGGAAAGAATTGTTAAAAGTATCTCGTTTAGGGCCTGCTGCTTTCACTCAGTGTGCCGGTTTCCTGCGAATTTTAAATGGTGCAAATCCTTTGGACAATACTTCCGTCCATCCGGAAAGTTATCCTTTGGCTGAAGCTATTTTAAAAGAATTAGGCTTTTCTTTGACCCAATTCTCTCAAAGCACCGCTGCTGTGCAAATTGCCGCAGCCAAAGCCAATCCCAAAGAATTAGCAGATAAGCTGCAGGCAGGCCTGCCTACTGTAACTGATATTCTTCAAGCCTTGGCCAAACCGGGCAGAGACCCCAGAGAAGATTCTCCTGCTCCTTTGAGCCGAAAAAATGTAACTAAGTTGTCTGATTTAACCATTGGCACCAAAGTAAAAGGCAGAGTGCAAAATGTAGTTGATTTCGGTGTGTTTGTGGATATTGGCCTGAAAGTCAGCGGCCTTATTCACAAATCGGAATTAAGCAATAAATATTTTAAGCATCCTCTGGATGTAGTATCAGTAGGCGATATTATTGAGCCTATTATTATCAGCATTGATGAGAAACGTAATCGGATTGGCTTAAGTCTAAAGAAGGCCCAAGCACCCAAAAAACAATAAAACAAAAGAGGCTGTAACAAAATGACTTTTATCATTATGTTACAGCCTCTTTTTTTATTCTGCCTTAACTGCCAGGGATGATTTTCCGGCAGCGATTAAAGCTTTTAATTTATGAACTTCTTTATGCATAAAAATTGCAATTGTTGCCGCAGCTATTACATCAGCTACTGCCCCTGCATAAACAATGCCATATAAACCAAAGTACATGGGCAAAATTAAAATCAAAGGAACCAAAAGAATGAATTGACGCATCATGGATAAAACAGATGCTTTAAATGGTTGTCCTGTAGCCTGGAAATACCCTGTAGAAATAATCTGGAAACCTGCTACAAATACTGCTCCCAAGAACCAGCGCATAGCATCAGTAGCAAAATCAAGAAAACCGGGAGCGCTGCTGCTGCCGAAAATTTTTAAAATAAGATGGGGCATCAGCATACAGCACAACCATCCTACAGTTGTGACAGTTGTAGCACATTTAGCCGCCAACTTGTATGTAGCTAATACTCTGTCGTAATGTTCAGCCCCTTTATTAAAGCCAATAATAGGCTGAGCGCCAATGCCGATGCCAATAGCCACAGAAATAAAGATCATATTTATTTTCATGACAATGCCTACGGCTCCAATAGCCACATCCCCTCCTACTGAAGACAAATTACCATAATATAACAAAGAATTATTCATGAGTATTTGCAGAACCGTGGAGCTGAGCTGCACTAAACAGCTAGAAGCCCCGATGGCCATAGCCCGCTTAACCAAATGCTTATTAGGGTTGGTAAAATCCTCATAATCAAAACGCATCTTACCTCTGTACTTAAAATACCAGGTTAAAACAAGAGCAGAAAAGATCTGAGAGGCTGCGGTAGCTAAAGCCGCTCCCAAAACTCCCCACTGAAAGACAAAGATGAAAATCGGGTCTAAAACCACATTGGCCAAAACTCCACCGACCAAAGCACGCATAGCTAATTGGGGGCTGCCGTCTGTCCGTGCCATATTGCACAAAATACCAATGATGGTGGAAATAGGTGCCAGAGCAATCATAACCCCACCATATTGCTTGCTATATAATAAGGTCTGGCTTGTAGCACCAAAAGCAGTAATAAGCTCCGTAAGAAAAATTTCTCCGACAATAGTCATCAAGGTACTGCAAATAAGGCCTACCAGCAGCACAGAGTTTAATATTTCTTCTGCATCTTTTTTCTTTTCCTCTCCCAACTTTATGGCGGCCAAAGCACTGCCCCCTACTCCCAATAAAGTTCCCAAGGCCATAACTATGGTCACAATAGGAAAAGCTACTGTAGTAGCGGCTATACCCAAATAACCAACAGAATTACCAATGTAAATCTGGTCCACAATATTGTAAAGGGCATTAGCCACCATAGAAATAATTGCCGGGCCGGCAAACATTTTCAGTAGTGTGTTAATAGGCGCATAGCCTAAAATGTTTTTATCATCTGTTCTTTTAATATTCTTCATATATTAACCTCTTCTACGTAAACGCTGCAATATTTTACCACATATGTTACTAATGGGCAAACCCCACAAAAACAGGCAAAAAAAAAGCCCTTAATTAAAAGGGCAAATGAGGGGCTTGTTTAACTTACAAGGTGATTATAACACTTTTGTATACAATGTGCAAGTTTTATTTTCAAGACTTTTTGGATTTTTCTGCGTAAATTCCTGCGTAACTTTGCCCCCTATTTACCGCTTTTTTCTATCTCCACTACCTTGTAAATCTTTGCTTTACTATCTCCATTTAATACTTCATTTAGTTTCTTTTGTGCCGCCAAAAGGGAATTAAAACCCTCCCCGTAATAATTACCCACGATACAACCATCAACATTAGTTTTGATTAAATACATTTGATATACCCCTTTTCTTTTTCTATTTGATAAATCTTTAATAATCCGTTGTGTACTCTCTTCATTGTTTTTCTGTACTGCTTTTCTAATTTCTTGCTTATTTGTTTATCGCTATGCCCTACATAATAACCGCCTTTTACATATACCTTTATTTCCTTTGACACGATACACCCCCCTGTTATGCTACTACTCTTAAAATAGGTTGATTGGACTTCTCCACGAAATCGGGTAAAGCGTTCTTTATACTCTCTGTTTCTTCTTTGCTTACTTCCGTAAAGTTATCATTAATATACTTTTGCGTTGTGGCTATATTCTTATGACCTAGAAATTTCTGAACTAGCCTAATATCTCCAGTTGCTTTCCACAATAGAGTTGCCCCCGTGTGCCTTAAAGAGTGAGGTGTTTTCTTAATACCGCATATCTTAAATACACTACGGAATATTTGCTCTACACGCCCTACACCTAATGGGCTATTATCTTTGTACCCTTTGAATATATAATCCTCTTTATTGGCGTTTACGGGCTTTATATTTATTAATTCTCTTATTGTGCTAGTCTTTGCTACCCACGTTCTTTTAACTCCGTTCTTAATATCTTTTTTCGTTTTGGTTATTGGGTCATACTGACCCTCAATGGCTATTTTACTGCTATCATTATCTATGTTCTTCCATTGTAGCCCTAAACATTCGTGTACCCTTGCCCCCGTATCTAACATAGCCAAAGCCATCACCCAACCTTTAGGACTTCTTTCTTTAATAGTTGATAGAAACATTGTTAACTCTACATCTGTTAAAGCCTCTCTATCTTTGTTTACCTTTTGGGCTTTTGGTCGGTCTATCCTTTCCATTGGATTATATTGTATGTACCCTAATTTAACCGCTCTGCTAAGATAGCCCTTTAACATATCAATATATCTATTAATAGTGTTGGTGCTAAGTTTACCATTATCAACTGTCTTACCTTTTACTATCTTTGTTTTGTGATACCTTAACTGTTCTAATAGCCAATTGTTACATTCTTTTACTTCAATATCTTTTACGGGGATTTTACCAAATCTCAATGCTACGGAATTTTCAATACAACTCTTTTTAAACCCGTTGTGTAATTTAAGTGAGTTAATACACCTTGTTCCGTTTGCTTTATCTATTGTTAAGACTTGTTCTATTAATTGGTTTAGAGTAACTTTACTATTATTATATTTGCCCTCTGCTACTTCTGCCCTAGCGATAAGATAACCCTTTCTAGCCTCTTCTTTTGTTTCAAACTCTTTGTAATAAGTTTTCCTATCTGCATTAAATCTAAAGAAAAATTTCCCACTATCCTTTCTCTGTCTTATGCCCTTTGGCAATTCGCTTTTCTTTAACAATTTAATTTTTGCTTTCTTTGCCATAATCAAAACCCCTTTCTTATTTGTTTTGTCCTGCTATAAATACTATACCTCTATTATTATACAAAGTCAAATTTTGTTATTACTGCTAAATATTATTTAGTATATAATACTTAATTACTATATATTGGCTTAAACTCTTCCCCTTTTTGCCTACCTAGTTTTAATATATCTATGGTTTTATATCTCTTCTTTCTGCCGCCTAAGAAATTACTAGGTCTGAAAAAACCCTGCTTTGTCATTCGCTCTACTGTCTTCGTGCTAACTCCGAAATACTCTGCTACACCCTTTTTAGTTTGATAATCTTTCTCTCTATCGTAATATTGATACCCTGCTTTTTTCTTTTTTGCTTTCTTTTCCGTATACGTTCCCTTATTAAAACATTGGGTAATAATCCCTTTGTATTCGTTTATTAAGTTTTTATCAATACTATGTATATTTATTACGCTATCAATTCCAACCACCATAAATACCTCCTATCGGCTCTATATAGCCATTTAATCCTGTAAACTTCTTTCATAGACTTCTTAATTTCACTTGTGAATGTTTATTTATCGTTGCCCTAGTGTTTCCCTGCACCCATTATGTAAACACGCTAAAAAGTGCCACTAACTCAACCATAAGTGATTACACGGCAATTCCTACACCCTAGTTATTACCTTGCCTATCTTTTAAGTGCCGCCATACTTTTTACCCCATACTATTTTAACATTTATTCTAATTAACTGTATCCGACCTTGATTATCTGTGATACAATGAAATAACAGAACTATCACGGATAACTACTAGTAAAGGAGAACACAAATGGTACTGCCAAGGAAACAGGAACGGAGAGCAAACAGAATGGAATGGTTACTTAATCTTCGATTTCTACTAAAAGACAAGAAAATACCAATAGAGAAAGTATACGAATGGGTGAACGGAGCAGGAAAAGAATGGCTCTCAATGAAAACCCTGCAAAGACACAGGGAGAGGCTACTGTGGAAAAAAGACTAAGCAACTCCAATTGAGGCTATTAACAGTATTAGGGAAAAAATAGCCTTGCATAAAAAGCACTTGTTTTCCTGTATATAGTGAGAGGGTTTTCTTTCTTGCCGTGTTCTACACGCTAACTGTATAAACTCTTTTATTTATCCTATCTGCTAACAGGGGTGTTAAGCAGGTAGGATATTTTTTTTTGCCTAAATTTGCCCTTGTTGATAGGCGGCTATTTCCTTATTGCCTATACGGGCAATATCCTCCAGTATATCAAAGGGAATAGTTATTTCCTCCGTATTGGACTTGCTAACATTGTTCCTAATACCTAGGTAATACCGTTCGCCCGTCAATGTTGTTTTAGGCTTGCGATAAACTCTTACGTCTACTGTACCCTTATTCCATTCGGGTAAAATACTTTTCCATTCTCCTGCTACTAATAAATTACTTGCCATCAATGACCTCCATAATAATGATAGGGAAAGGCGGCATAGAAAGAGTAGTCTATATAAATATTCTTTCCTAGTACAACACTAACAACCCTTTTTACTGCAACCCCTTGCCCCATCTATGCTTGTTTGATATGTGTGAAAAATCACCAAACTTTTAAATACGTTTTTGTGGTGTTTAAATCACACGTTACTTGCGTATATTTTTACGCATTTCGTTTTCTTGATAAATACTTAGAATTTAACTTAAAATCTTCTGTCATTATTTCCATACTTAAAAAGTCCAAAAACATATTACGGGCATGACCTACATCTTTAATACCTACATTCTTTCCTAATTGCCGCCACGACGTTATTTGACAACCCGTTTCTTTGTCCTGCAAATACCCCTTTGGGCTTGCTAGTACCGCTAGAGAGTAAAGCAACCCCCTATCACGCAAGGAAAGAGTATCAAGCAATTCAACCCCCGTATCAATGAATACTTTGGTAAATGGTCTTACTGTCTTACCGCCTTGTTTTAATGTCATTACTTCTTTTTCTAATGACTTAATTCTTTTGTCTTTGTTATCGCTCTCTTTGTCTTTCCTAATAATCTGTTCTTCTAGTGTTTCCTTTTTTACTTCAATTGTTTCTTGCCCTTGTTCTAAATTTTCCAAAAAATATTTTCACCTCCTAAAGATACTATGTAGTACCTTTTTATTTTGATTACTGACACGGGAGAAATAAGAGTATTCTTTATATATAGTCTAGATAGTACCATTTGTGTTTTTTCCCCCTCCCCCCCTATCCGACTATCTGACCGCCCGTGTTCCATACTGCCGCCAAAACTTCCCATCAATTAATTACTACATCTGAAACAAGTTTCCGTTTCACCCCCTAAGAATAGATTTTCCGTATCATTAAATACTGGATAGTACCCAATACCTAACATACGGAATTAATAGTTACTGCTTAATTGTTTTGCTCTTTGCTTTTCATTATGTATTATTTCTTTTCTTGTCTAAATAAAGTATACCACAAAACTTTACAATTACAAGGATTTTTTATGATTAAGTGTTTCAATGTTTACAAACTTGTTTCGTAGAGTGCTATGTTTTGTTTACTTTACGAAAACAAGTTTATCCAACAACTATATTTCCCTTATAAGTATGTTTTATCAATACACCCATATATCCTACCACGCACAAACAATAATTGTTCCTGCTTACTCTTTCGCCCAATAAAAAATATCCCCCAATTTTTAACGGGGGGATAGATTACATCTATATTGAATTATTTTCTTGTGCAACTTTTGCGTAAACTTATTGTCTATTTATATCTTTTTGTTTCTCTCTATGTCTTTTCGACTTTCTAGTGTTTATGCCACTCTTTACCATATAATCACAACTCCAAAAGCCCTATGACACTTTTGTATACAATGTGCAAGTTTTATTTTCAAGATTTTTTTGAAAATTCGCAAATATCCTAAAAACAGTCTTACTACTGCCTTAAAATATTGGCAGTAGTTTTTTATATTATAATAAGTTTTCTTATAAATAGTCTTCGCCCAAGTAAATAATACCTTCTATACCGCTGGCAGCCGCTGGATCCCTGCGCAGGAAATAGCGGAAAGATAGAGCAGAAAATTTACCTACGGCACTGCTGTTATCCGTAGTAGCCACTATAAGGGTAGAAGTTCGTTTAGCTCCTGTTCCTGTTCCTACAACCACAAGACCGGCATTGCTGATCTGGCCTATAGCTTTATTTAAAGCTGCCGGAGAACCTGTGCAATTGACAACCTTTACTCTTACCCGGCTGATACGCTGCGGTTGAGAAGCTTTTGGTTGTTCATCTGCATCGGTTTGATTTTCAGCGGTACTTTGCCGTAAAGCCTTGGCTTTAGCTATTTCCTCTGCATTGGCCTTTTTAGCTTTTGCGATAGCATCCTGGAGCTCTTTAGACTTAGGATTTTTAATAACCTGCTTACCGTTTTTATTACTATCTCCCATACCCAAAAGCCTATCATATTCACTCTTGCTGGCTGTTGCTGCCAAGCTGAAGCTGTTGCTCATAGTGGCACCCTGCATAGCTACCATTTCAGAGCGCAAAGCCACCATATCGGGAATCCAGTAATTTATTTCTTCTATGTCCGCAGGATGACCCGGTACCATAGCCATTTTCAAGTCTCCCATGGTCTGACTGCCGCCCTTCAAGGCTTTCAGCACAGCCAACATATCACTTACCGGCACATCAGTAGTAACCATTTTGCTGATACTTTTAATGATAGCCGGTAATTTTAAAATTGTTTCCGGCTGCAAGGCTTTTTGGTACACAGCTTTCATAAACTTTTGCTGGCGTTTGATTCTGCCAATATCGCCTTCTTCATCACGATAACGGACATATTCCATGGCATGCTGACCGCTAAGATGCTGAAGTCCTTTTTTTAGGTGTATGACCAGTCCGTTTGCTCCATCATCATATGGATCAGAATAGGTCATATTTTTTTCTACGTCAATATCAATACCGCCCAAGGCATCAACCAGCTCTACAAAACCTTTGATATCAATCAAAACATAGTTATTAATTTTGATGCCCAGAAAATTTTCCACCGTTTGCTCGCTGAGCTTATGTCCACCATATGCATAGGCATGGTTAATCTTGTTCCAGCCATTGTTGGGAATGCGGACCATCGTATCTCTGGGAATTGATAATAGAGACATATTTTCGTTTTTAGGGTCTAACATAACTACGAACATAGTATCGGAGCGGCCTACATCCCCCTCTCTTTTATCTACCCCAAGGACTAAAATATTCTTTTTAAGGGCCAGTTTATCCACAGTTTTTTCCTTGGCCCCATCATCATAAAACAAAGTTTTGTAGGTATAAGCTCCCAATCCTAAAGTTGCAGCTATAATCACAGCCAAAATCTTATTTAAAATACTCATTGCATTCCTTCCTAACTTTAAAAATTAACAGCAGCTTATTATACACCTAACTCATAAAAAAGCAAAAAGAGCTGTAAAATATTGAACAAAAGACCGAGACAAGTGTGCTTTTCTTTTCGGGACGTGTAGCAGCTCGTCCTTAGAAAAGACAACACCCTTTTCTCGGTCAGTAAAATCATTTGTGTTATAACCTCTTTTGTTGTGTGTGTCTATATAGAAATCGCCCTTTTACACAGCGTATTTCCTATTATAAGCAATAATTTGTGCTTCTTCCATAGTATGACCTTGTGCTAAAGCTTGCTTGATATAGCCCTGCATTTCCTCATAGGTCTTGGGTATAACCTTGGTAATATGTTTCAGGCTAGTTTCCCAATTATTCAGGAACACTTCTCCTAAATTACTGCCTGTATTAATAACATGTTTTTCCAGAAGATGCTTAACTTCTTCCTGTTCATGGGGGTCCGTCAATTTTTCCAAATTGACCAGCTGTGTATTACAATAATCCTTGTTTAGGTCCATAACATAGGCAACTCCGCCTGACATACCTGCGGCAAAATTACGTCCAACCTTCCCTAAGACTAATACGCGGCCGCCTGTCATATATTCACAACCATGATTGCCTACTCCTTCTACTACTACATCAGCGCCACTATTACGAACGCAGAAGCGCTCTCCGGCAATGCCGCTGATATAGGCTTCACCACTGGTTGCGCCAAATAACCCTACGTTGCCGATAATAATATTTTCACTGGCCGTAAAACCTGCTTCTCTAGGAGGATAGATACTGATTTTTCCACCGGATAAGCCCTTGCCTACAGAATCGTTGGCATCGCCTTCTAATTCCAAAGTCAATCCCTTGGGAATAAAGGCACCGAAGCTTTGTCCGGCCGAACCCACGAAGGCCAGTTTTATGGTATCTTCATCCAATCCTGCTTCTCCGTAACGGCGGGAAATTTCACTGCCCAGCATGGTTCCGGTTACCCGGTCTGTATTAGCAATCTTCAATCTGGAAAGAATATGTTTTTTGTTAACCAAAGCCGGGCGACACATACGAACCAGCTTGGACATATCCATAGTAGCCTCTAGATTATGCTGCTGATGTTGGAGATAACGAGTACCTACTGTTGTGTCCGTATAAGGAATATAAAGTAAATTCTTAAGGTCCACGGTATCTGCTTTAGTACCTGTCACCTTGCTGCTTTGTTTTAACCTATCACACCGCCCCACCATTTCATCAATAGTGTGAAAGCCCAGTTTAGCCATAATCTCACGTAAATCTTGAGCTACAAACCGCATAAAGTTTATAACATATTCAGGTTTCCCACAGAATTTTTTCCGCAATTTCTCATCCTGGGTGCAAATTCCGCAAGGACATCTGTTAGTATTGCAGACTCTATCCATAACACAGCCCATGGCAATCATAGGTCCTGTGCAGAAAGCAAAAGCATCTGCCCCAAAAAGTGCTGCTATAGCTACGTCTCTGCCGGTAAGCATCTTGCTGTCCACTTCTATTTCCACTCTGTCACGCAGTCTGTTCAAAAGCAAAGTCTGCTGAATTTCCGATAAACCGATTTCCCAGGGAAGTCCCGCATGACGCAAGCTGGTTCTGGCTGCAGCTCCGGTTCCCCCATCATAGCCGCAAACAGTAATAGAATCTGCCTTTGCTTTCACAACCCCTGCCGCAATAGTACCGACTCCCACACAGGAGCAAAGTTTCACGCTAATATCAGCTTTTCTGTTGGCATTTTTTAAATCATAAACCAGTTCAGCCAAATCTTCGATAGAATAAATATCGTGATGCGGAGGCGGGGAAATTAATTCCACACCCGTTGTTGAGTGACGAGTTTTGGCAATAGGAGGATACAGCTTATTGCCCGGTAGCCTTCCTCCTTCACCGGGTTTTGCCCCTTGGGCGAATTTAATTTGCAGCACATCTGAATGTACCAGATAATTACTGGTAACCCCAAAGCGGGCCGTAGAAACTTGTTTAACTTTATCGCTTAAATCATCACCGTTAGCCAAAGGTACAAAACGGGAAGAATCTTCGCCCCCTTCACCGGTATTACTCATACCTCCGATTCTGTTCATGGCAATAGCAATACATTCATGCGCTTCTTTGCTTAAGGCCCCATAGCTCATAGCCCCGGTCCGGAACCGTTTGATGATTTCTTCTACAGGCTCTACTTCTTCAATAGGAATGCTACAGCTGGGCGGATAAACAAATTCCAGTAAATCTCTTAATCTAAAGATAGCACTGTCATTAACCTCTTTAGCATATTGTTTATACGCATGGTAATCCTCTTCCCAGCAAGCTTTCCTCAAAAGTTTGACTGTATCATTATTTAAGATATGAGGAGTGTCTCCTCCTTTACGCTGAAGATAAAAATCCCCGTTAGGCAAATTGTTATCATTAGCATAGGCGGCTGCATGACGTTTAGCATTGTCTTCAGCTATTTCTTTAATGCCAATGCCCCCAATATGGGAAGGTGTATTCACAAAATATTTATCAATCAGTTCCTTGCCAATACCAACTGCCTCAAAAATCTGTGCCCCATGGTAACTGTGCACTGTAGAGATACCCATCTTACTCATAACGGATAAAATGCCTGCCACAGATGCTTTGACATAGTTATCCCTAGCGACTTCGTAAGATATGTTCAATTGCTTTTTGGCAATTAATTCTTTAATCGTTTCCAGAGCAATATAAGGATTTATTGCGGAAATTCCATAGCCGATTAAAGTGCAAAAATGGTGAATTTCTCTTGGTTCTCCTGATTCCAGGATAATGCCCACATCAGGACGGACCGTTGCTTTAATCAGATAATTATGCAAAGCGGAAGAAGCCAGCAGTGCCGGTACCGCTGCCATACGGGAATTAACGCCCCTGTCAGTCAACACCAAAAGATTTGCCCCGTTTTTAATAGCTTTTAAAGCATCTATACAGAGAGATTCAATAGCCGTTTCCAAAGCGTCAGGGCCGCCATTGACAGGATAAAGCATAGAAATAGATGCACTCCGCAGTTTGTCATTGGACATAGTCTTGATGACTGCCATTTCTTCGTTGGTAATAATCGGTCTATCCATAGCCAAAGCAGTAGTACCCTTTTCATTGGGGTCCATGATATTTGCCACATTGCCAACGATAACATTGGCAGAGGTAACAACTGCCTCTCTCAGACCATCCATAGGAGGATTGGTAACCTGGGCAAAATTTTGCTTGAAGAAATTATAAAGGAGCTGGGGTTTATCTGACAGCACAGCCAGAGGCGCATCAATGCCCATTGCATAAATTGACTGTTTGCCGTCCTTGGCCATAGGAAGAATAACTTTATTTAAATCTTCTATAGTATAGCCAAAAATCTTTTCCTGCTCTTTTAAATCATAAGGAATAACGTTATTGTTAACACTGTCCTTGTGTTTTTCCATTAAATCTTTTAATTCTACTACATGTTCCTTAAACCACTCGCCGTAAGGATGGGAAGATGCTATTTGATGTTTGATTTCCTCATCGCTGATAATGCGTTTTTTCTTAGTATCAACTAAGAGCATTTTTCCAGGCTCTAAACGGCCCTTGCAGATAATATCCTTCTGGGCAACATCAACAACACCAACTTCAGAGCTTAAGATAACCTTGTTATCGTTGGTAATGATATAGCGAGCCGGTCTTAGTCCGTTTCTGTCCAAGGTAGCACCGATAACCTCACCATCGCAAAAACCAATAGCAGCCGGTCCATCCCATGGTTCCATCATGAAACTGTGATAGCGGTAAAAATCTTTTTTCTCCTTACTCATCAAAGCATCATGCTCCCAAGCTTCAGGGATCATCATCATCATGGCATGGGGTAAGGAATGACCTGTCATATATAAATATTCCAAGCAGTTATCAAACATGGAAGAATCACTGCCGCTGGCATCAACCACAGGAAAAACTTTTTCCAAATCAGGAAATTTGCTGGATTTGGATTTGCTTTCTCTGGCATTCAGCCAATTAATATTCCCTTGTATCGTATTAATTTCCCCGTTATGAATGATGTAGCGGTTAGGATGTGCCCTGGCCCAGCTGGGAAATGTATTAGTGCTGAACCGGGAATGGACCATGGCCATAGCCGTAACAAAATCCAAATCTGATAAATCCAAATAAAAATGACGCAGCTGAACCGAAGTCAGCATGCCTTTATAAACAACTGTTTTAGATGATAAACTGGCCACGTAAAAATCGGAACCTATATCCTGGCTCATTGGTGTAATACGTTTTTCCGCCAAGCGGCGAATTACATAAAGCTTACGTTCAAAATCCATTCTGGTAGTCAAATCCTCGCTGCGTTTAATAAAAACCTGTAAAAAACGCGGACGGGTAGATCTGGCTACTTTACCTATGATACTCTCATCAATTGGTACTTCCCGCCAGCCAAGAATAGTCTGTCCTTCTTCTTTAACGATTTTTTCGAACTCTGCTACTTGCTTTTTACGGAAATTCTCATACCGATGGGTAAAAATCATACCGACGCCATACTCTCCCTCATTCGGCAGGGAAAAACCAAGAACCTCACATTCCCTGGAAAAAAACTTGTGGGGAATCTGAACCATAATTCCGGCTCCATCGCCGCTGCCGGCATCGGCTCCTTCAGCTCCGCGGTGTTTTAAATTCTCCAAAATGTGCAGGGCACTGTCGATAATGTCGTAGGATTTCTTCCCTTTTACATCAACAACAAAGCCAATACCGCAAGCGTCATGTTCCAAGGACGGATCATACAGTCCTTGTGGTGCAGGTAAATCTCTCATTTTTTTGTACATTTTTATCGCCCCTCAACGAAAAAAATAAAGGCCAACCTCTGAACTTACGCTCAGCTGTTGGCCGGACATACTTCCTTCACTGGAAAATATGTTTTAGTAAAGCAAAACGCTTTTTTATTATAAGCGACTTTTGCTACAATTGCAATAGTTTTTTGGCGCTATTTTATTGTTTTTGTAACTGCTTCGCACATCTTTTTAGTATATTCAGCTACTGGTTGAATACAATTTTCGCCAAATTGTGCAACAATCTTTACAATTGCACTACCTACAATAGCTCCATCGCTAATTTTTGCCATTGACCCAGCCTGTTCCGGAGTGGCAATACCAAAACCAACTGCCGCAGGAACATCAGTAACTTCTTTTATTTGCTGAACAATAGCACTAATATTCGTAGAAATGTTCTTTCTCACACCGGTAACACCCAAAGAAGAAACAATATAGATATAACCTTTGGCTTCTTTTGCCAGCATTTTTATTCTTTGCTCAGAGGTTGGTGCTATCAGGGAGATTGGCTCCACTCCGTATTTGGTACAGTAATCAGCAATAATTGCCTTTTCCTCAAAAGGCACATCCGGAACTATAACTCCGTTAACTTGGGTTTCTTGACAATGTTTAAAGAATTTATCCCTGCCATATCTGTAAATAGGATTAATATAAGTCAAAAATACAATAGGAACCTGAGAATTTTTTCTCACTTTTTTCAGCATGGCAAAAATCCCGTCTATTTTTGTCCCGGCTTGCAATGCCCTGGCATCAGCAGCTTGAATAACCAGTCCTTCCGCAATAGGGTCAGAAAAGGGAATGCCTATTTCAATAATCCCTGCTCCGGCTTTTTCCATGGCATAAATTAATTGCTCCGTAATATCCAGATTCGGATCCCCTGCCGTAATAAACGGAATAAACACCTTTTTCTTTTCAGCAAATACTTCTTTAATAGACTTAGTCATGAATGTCAACCCCCTTATATCTGGCAATAGCCGCTACGTCTTTATCTCCCCGGCCGGAAATATTAATAACTATAATTTGGTCTTTTCTCATGGTAGGTGCCAGTTTCATAGCATAAGCCACTGCATGAGAACTTTCGATGGCAGGAATTATGCCTTCCATTTTTGATAAATATTCAAAAGCTGCCACGGATTCATCATCAGTAGCCGCAACATACTGAGCTCTGCCAATATCATGAAGATAAGCATGTTCAGGTCCTATGCCGGGGTAATCCAAACCGGCGGAAATAGAATAAACCGGAGCTATTTGTCCATCCCCATCTTGAAGGAAATAAGACTCCATGCCATGGAACACACCGGGAGTACCTCTGGCTATAGTAGCTGCAGTTCTGTCTGTATTTACCCCCCGGCCCGCTGCTTCTACCCCTATCAGTTTAACGCTTTTATCAGGAATAAAATCATAGAAGAGTCCCATAGCATTGGACCCGCCGCCTACACAGGCAAGCACCGCATCAGGCAGTTTGCCTTCTTTTTCCTGCAGCTGCCCTTTTACCTCTTCCCCGATTACTTTTTGAAAATCTCTTACCATTTCCGGATAAGGATGAGGTCCCATGACAGAACCAATAACGTAGAAGGTATCTAAAACTCGTTCTGTCCATTCTCTCAAAGCTTCATTTACTGCATCTTTCAAGGTCATGGTGCCACTGGTTACAGGCACAACTTCAGCTCCCAAAAGCTGCATCCGATAAACATTCAAGGCTTGACGTTCGGTGTCAACTTTTCCCATATAGACTCTGCATTCCATACCCATAAGTGCTGCTACCGTAGCGGCTGCTACTCCATGCTGACCTGCACCTGTTTCCGCAATAATACGTTTTTTCCCCATCTTCTTAGCCAGCAAACACTGTCCTAAAACATTATTAATTTTATGGGCACCTGTATGATTTAAATCTTCCCGTTTTAAATAAATTTTTGCTCCGCCCAAATCTTTGGTCATGCGTTCAGCGTAATAAAGCATAGACGGTCTGTTAGCATAATCCCGATAAAGAGTATGAAGTTCCTTTAAAAACTCCGGGTCCTTTTTATATTTTTCGTAAGCCCCTTCCAATTCAATAACTGCATTCATCAAAGTCTCCGGCACAAACTGTCCACCATGTGTTCCATATCTACCTTTAGTCATTGTTCTTATCTCCTTTTCTCACCATTTGTATAATTTTTGCCATCTTCCCGGGATCCTTTTTTTTATTAGTCTCTACACCACCGCTTATGTCAACTCCGTAAGGATTGATTTTAGCAATCACAGCTTGCACATTATCTGTTCCAAGGCCTCCTGCCATAAAAAACGGTTTAGGAATTTCAGCATCTTTGAGGAAATTATAATCAAAAGATTTTCCCACCCCCCCAAAAGCCTTTGCAGAAAAAGCATCTAAAAGAAAATAATCGCAATCATAAGTTTGTAACTCTTTTAAACTAGCAGCATCTTTTACTCTGATTGCTTTAATAATCGGTTTATCGGTGCTCTTCCGAAGTTTTCTGCAAAACTCCCGGGATTCATCCCCGTGGAGCTGAATAAGGTCTATACAGCCTTTTTCTGCTATGTCAGCTATATTATCTACTGTTTCTTTAACAAATACTCCTACGGCTTTAATAGAAGGATGCAAAAGGTGCTTTAAAGCTATTGCCTGTTGCAGAGTTACTTGTCGCGGGCTTTTGGCAAAAACAAAACCAATGTAATCAGGCTTTAATGCATTCGCTGCCTGAATATCTTCAACCCGGGACAAACCGCAAATTTTAATTTTAGTCATCAGCTCCTCCTTTCAGTCTTTGTAAAGCTGCTGTTATATTTTTACTGCGCATAAGAGCCTCTCCAATCAGCACTCCGTCTGCCCCCATGTTTTTCACTGCTCTAACATCCTCCGGTGTTTTGATGCCGCTTTCCGAAATATATAAAATGTTTTTAGGAACCAGTGCGCGCAGTTTGGCACTATTGTTAACATCAACGGAAAAGTTTTTTAGATTTCTGTTATTCACACCTATGATTTTTGCTCCGTCTTCTACTGCTCTTTTAATTTCTGTTGCGTCATGAGCTTCCACAAGAGCAGACAAACCTACGCTGTCACAGATTTTAAGATACTCCTTTATTTGAGTATCTGTGGAAATTCCACAAATGAGAAGAACAGCACTGGCACCTAAAAGTTTTGCTTCATAAATCATATACGGATCAACAGTAAAATCTTTCCGCAAGCAGGGGATTTTTACCTTTGAGGCAATCTCTGCCAAATATTTATTGCTGCCCAAGAACCACTTGGGCTCCGTCAAAACCGAAATGCAGTCAGCTCCTGCTTGTTCATAGTCTTTAGCTATTTGCAGATAAGGGAAATTTTCGGCGATCAAGCCTTTGGAAGGAGAAGCTTTTTTGCATTCGCAGATAAAAGCTAATCCTTCTTTTTGCAAAGCCCGTGCAAAAGGGAAATTTCCTTGGGGCAGCTGCTCCGCTTCCTGTCGTACTTGATTCAGACTCTTAATGGTTTTTGCTTTCGCTACCCTCACTGCAGCATAAGCTGCCAGTTCATCTAAAATATTCATTTTATTTCTCTTATTCCTCCGGGCTATTGCTTACCTCAATTAGTTTTTCCAAGGTCTCTGTGGCTTTACCTGCATCAATAAGTCCTGCCGCCAAAGTAATGCCGGCTTTCATGGTTTCTGCTTTACCGCCTATGAACAGTGCTGCTCCCGCATTCATAAGAGCGGCTGTTCTTCTGGGACCTTTTTCACCGGCTAAAACACTCCGCAGGATTTTGGCATTTTCTTCAGGTGTGCCACCTGCTAAATCTGCTTTTGTACAACTGTTAAAGCCAAAATCTTCCGGTTTAATCACATAATTTTTGTACCAGCCATCTTTAAATTCGCATATGCCCGTAGGTGCGCTGGCAGAAATTTCATCCAGTTTATCTTTGCCGTAGACTACCATGCCTCTCTTTACGCCCAAACTCATAAGCACCTGAGCTAAAGGTGCTACTAAATATTCATCGTAAACACCCAGAAGCATCATTTTAGGATTGGCAGGATTAGTTAAAGGTCCTAAAATATTGAACACTGTACGAAAGCCTAGCTCCTTGCGAATTGCTCCAACGTACTTCATGGAACTATGATACTTTTGAGCAAAGAGAAAACACATACCGGCTTTTTGCAAAAGTTCCAAACATTTTTTGGGACTTTGCTGAATATTCACCCCCAGTGCCTCCAGGCAATCAGCTGTGCCACACTGAGAAGATGCCGCTCTGTTACCATGTTTAGCAATCTTTATGCCCCCGGCGGCAGCAATAATGGCTGAAGTCGTAGAGATATTAAAACTGTGAGCTCCGTCTCCGCCGGTACCGACTATTTCCATGACAGGCAAATCCTTAGTTTCTACTTTTGTGGCATGGTCACGCATAGCTGCAGCACAGCCGGCAATTTCCACAATGGTTTCTGCTTTAGTACTTTTAGTGGAAAGAGCTGCAAGAAAAGCAGCGTTTTGGGTGGCAGTAGTTTCACCACTCATTATTTCATTCATAACCGTATAGGCTTCTTTGTAGGTTAAATCTTCTTTATTCACGATCTTGGCAATTGCTTCTCTAATCATTTTATTTTCCCCCTGTTATTTTCAAGAAATTTTCTATTATTTTTTTCCCATCCGGTGTCATAATTGATTCAGGATGAAACTGCACTCCGTAAATATTGTAGTCTTTGTGCTTAAGTCCCATGATTTCTCCTTGCTCTGTTTCAGCTGTAATTAACAGTTCCTTAGGTAAATTTTTCTTAGCCACAATTAAGGAATGATATCTTGCTCCCTGAATTTCTTTTGGCATGTTACTGAATAATTTACATGTAGTATCTATTTTAATTTTGCTTGTTTTACCATGAACCAGCTTGGGTGCCAAAACAACTTTGCCGCCAAAAACTTCTCCTATGGCTTGATGGCCTAAACAAACTCCCAGCATAGGATACATACCTTTTAATTTATTAATCGCTGCTTCGCAAACACCTGCATCTTTAGGTTGTCCCGGTCCCGGTGAAATAATAATATGAGAAGGATTTAGCTTGCGAATCCCCTCCAAGGTTATGGCATTATTTCTGTAAACCGCTACCTGAGCATTTATACTGCCCACGTATTGGTAAAGGTTATAAGTAAAGCTGTCGAAATTATCAATAATGAGTATCATACTTCACCTCACCTCCGTGGTTGCTTTAAGAGCATCCAGCACTGCTCCTGCTTTGTTCAAAGTTTCCTGAAATTCATCATCCGGCTTGGAATCCGCCACAATACCACCGCCTGCCTGCACATAAACCTTGCCGCCATACTTGAAGGCTGTCCTGATCCCAATGCAAATATCCATATTGCCGGCAAAATCCAAATACCCCATACCACCGCCGTAGATACCTCGTCCTTCCGGTTCCAATTCATTAATTATTTCACAGGCTCTTACTTTTGGTGCTCCGGATAAAGTGCCTGCCGGAAAAGCTGCACATAAGGTATCTAAGCTGTCCTGCTGTTTTTTCATGGTTCCTACTACTCTGGTAGTAATATGCATAACATGGGAAAATCTTTTAATTTTCATATAATCCAAAACTTTTACGCTGCCAAACTCACTGACTTTCCCCACATCATTTCTAGCCAGGTCAACCAGCATATTGTGTTCGGCCTGTTCTTTTTCGTCGCTGACTAACTCCCTTTCCAAAGCTAAATCTTCTGCTTCCGTCTTACCTCTTTTTCTGGTTCCTGCAATGGGCATGGAAGTAATTTGTCGACCTGCTACTTTTATTAAAGTTTCCGGTGAAGAACCGGCTATTTCTACATCATCATTTTTTATAAGCACCATATATTGAGAAGGATTGGTAGTTCTTAAAATACGATAAACGTTGAATAAACCTTGGTCATAAGTTGCGGAAAATCTTTGGGAATAAACTGCTTGGAAAATATCACCTTGCTTAATATGTTCTTTTATTTTTTCTAAATTACTGTTGTAAAGTTCTCGTGTCTGATTACTTACCAGTTGACCCATATGGGCCGGTGTGAATTTCGGTGGTACCACCGGTTTATTGATTAATTCTTCCATAGCCTTAATTTCTCTTTCGGCTTTGTGGTAATTCACTTCCACATTATCTGTCTTCACATTTACTGTAACAAAAATTTTATGTTGCAAATGGTCAAAAGCAATAATTTTATCAAAGAGCATTAAATCAAAATCCGGAAACTCTGTTGACTTACTTTGGTCAAAATGCAGGCTGGACTCACAGTACTGAATAAAATCGTAAGAGAAGTAACCAACAAATCCTCCTGTTAAAGGCGGAATGCCTTTACATACCGGCACTTTATATTCTGCCAAGATTTCGCGAATCGTCTTTAATGGTTCTTTGCTTTCAAATTTCACGGCTGCAGTGTTAATGACTTCGACTTTGTTGTTCTTTGCTTTAATCCGTACTAATGGGTCATAGCCGATAAAGGAATATCTCCCCCATTTTTCTCCCCCTTCCAAGCTTTCCAGGAGGAAATAATTACTGCTGCTGTTTTTAACATTGCTGATAAAACCAATGGGTGTCAGTGTATCTGCAAAAATTTCTTGGGTAACCGGAACTGCGGTATAATCTTTTGCGTATTTTTTTACTTCTTCTAAAGTAAGATTTAACATTGTGCTCCTCCTAAAATAAAAAACGACGGGTAGTTTTCGTTAGCATATGCCAACAAAATAGCTACCCGCCGTTTGTAAAAATAAAAAAGCCTGTCCTCGTCAAGGACAGGCTTAAAAGTCTGCGGTACCACCTTGTTATATGAACCCACAGGTTCATACGCTTAAGCAGAATGCTAACACATTCCTCATCCTTAACGCGGCTGTGACGTTGCAGAGTAATTTCGGTTGTACGATTTCACTGCACCCTCGGTGGTCCATTTGCCTGACTGCCAATGCCCGGTTTTCAGCACCCCGGACTCTCTGTAAATACATTTTCAGACGTTATCTCCACCTCAATGGTTTTGAATAGGTTTATTAAATTATGTACTTATACTAGCACTACGAAAAACCATTGTCAAGGAAAAAAATCCATGACTATTTGTAAATGTATTTTCTGCTTTACTAATCATTATACAGCATGTATTCCAGGAATTGGTTCATGCCGAATTCAATAGTAGATAAATCCAAGGTTTCATTAACCTTATGCATGCCGGTGCCTTTTCCCAGTCCAAAAGACAGAGCAGGAATCCCTACACTCAAAGGCACATTGGCATCGGTACTGGCACCTTGAAATACGGTGGGTAAATCATGGGCTTTTCTGATATTGACAATCCTGTCATAGATTTCGTCTTGAATCAGTCCGTTGCTGCAGGGTCTTTGGCCGATCATTTCTGCCTCAACAGCAACTTTTTTCGAACGGAATTTGGCCAGAATGTTTTTGAATTGCTCTTCTAACTTATCCAGTTCCACTTGATTTTCCGAGCGCATATCCACGGTAAATTCTGCGGTTTCTGCAATGGAATTAACTGTAGTCCCGCCGGCAATAGTACCAATGTTGTAAGTAGTCCTGGGTGTTTCAGGCACGGTCATGTGATAGAACTCATGAATAATATCTGAAGCCGTATGAATAGCATTAGTGTTGCCGAAAGCAAACCAGCTATGACCACCCTCTGCATGAACAGTTACTTTATAGCGGGTGGAACCAACTGCCAGATTCACAAAGTCATCATTGTAGCAATCTGTTGCCAGATAAGAAGAAATCCTGCTGCCCCATTCTTTGATTAAGAATTTGGCGCCCTTTAAATTTCCCAAGCCTTCTTCGCCTACGTTAAAAACAAAGACCATGCCTTCTTTAGTCACGATGTTAAGTTGTAAAAACATCTTAATGGCAAAGAGCATGGCTGCCACATTAGAACTGTTATCACCGCAGGAAGCACCTTGCATAATGACTCCGTCTATTTCCGGCTGAATATTATCCAAACCGGCAAATACGGTATCAATATGAGCTCCGTACATAGGGAATTTAGTTTTACCTTCAATGTGGTAAGGATAAATAACATTACCAACTGCGTCAATATACATTCCCTCAGCGCCGAAACTCTTTAAGGTTTCCATAATCCAAGCAGCCTTTTTTCCCTCAGAACCTGTAGGTGAAGGTATGCTTGTTACATCGTAAATCAGTCGTACCAGTTCAGGCAAATTCTTTTTTACATAGGAAAATACTTTGATTTTCAGTTCCTTGTTCATGGTTTCTCCCCTATTATTTTAAGACATCCTGCATAACCCGCAAAGCGTTCTTATGAGATATTTTTTCTAACTCACCATCAGTAAAACCTGCTTTGCTCAAAGCAGCAAACAGTTTCGGGAAATCTTCACAGGTACGCACACCGCTGGCACCGCCGAAGCCGTCAAAGTCACTTCCTAAACCAATAACGTCAATGCCACCCACTTGTTTAATATGTTTAATGTGGGTAACCATTTGGTCGATGCTGCCGGTTCCGTCATGGCCCAAGAACTTGCTAAAGAAATTAATACCCATTACGCCGCCGTGTTCAGCTAGAGTCTTAATCATAGGATCAGTTAAGTTTCTGGAATGACCTTCGATAGCTCTGGCATCTGAGTGGGAGGCAACAAAGGGGCCTTTAACAATATCTGCCACATCCCAGAAATCTCCGTCTCCGGAATGAGATACATCTACAATCATATGCAATTCATCCATAGTTTTAACTACTTCTCTGCCAAAGGGTTTTAAATGCTTGTCTTCTGTAGATTCAGTTAAAGAATGGGGATAACCAAGAGAGTTCTCGAAGTTCCAGGAAATAGTAATCAGGCGAACACCTTGCTTGTAAAGTTCAGCCACCCGTTCAATGTTTTCTCCCAGAACGCCGCCCTCTTCTACTGATAAAAGAGCAGAAATTTTTCCTTTAGCCATATTTTCTTCTATATCTTTGTAAGAAATCACCTGGCTGACTAAGTCTTTATTAGCCGCCATTTGATCTTTAAAAAATTTGCAAATATTCAGAGTGTACTGCCAAGCTTCTTCTACATTCTTATACTCAGTCATTCTTACAAAAATAGCGAAATCCTGGAGCGTAATACCTTGCTCTTTCATGCGGAGCAAATCAAGATTCATGTCGTTTTTACGCAGTTGTTTGTGCTGCTTTTCCAACTCGGTAATTGTGTCACAATGCAAATCTACAATTTTCATATTCTCGCCATCCTCATATAAATTTACCTTATGCAAATAAGGCAGTAAAAGTTTTTTCCTCGGCTATAAGCCGATTTACTATTTTATTATAGCACATATAAGAGACGGCAAATGTAAATTCTATTTCACATGTTTTGTTTAGCTTAGGTCGAAAAAAGCGTGTTATCTTTCTGTCACTCTATTAATTATTTTGCGCAGCCTGTTCTTTAGCTAATGTTTTGCGGAAAATACCATTGAGCATAAGAGCTAAAGCACCATCCCCTGTTACATTGCAGGCCGTACCAAAGCTATCTTGTAAAGCAAAAACAGTAAGCATTAAAGCTGTGCCGTTTTCTTTGAAACCCAAAACGGAAATAATAATCCCCAAAGATGCCATTACTGTTCCTCCGGGAACGCCGGGTGCCCCGATAGCAAAAATACCTAACAAGAAAATGAAAAGCAACATGGTGCCCAGGGGTGGAACCTGGCCATATAAAATTTTAGAAATAGTCATACAGAAAAACACTTCTGTTAATACGGATCCGCACAGATGAACTGTGGCTCCCATGGGAACAGCAAAGTTGGTTATTTCTAAATCCAAAACCTTAGACTTTCTGGCACAATTCAAGGCAATTGGTAAAGTCGCTGCAGAAGACATGGTCCCAACTGCAGTTAAATAAGCCGGACCATAATGTCTCAAAACTTCCCAGGGATTGTTGCCGGAAATAATTCCACCTAAACCATACAAAACAGCCAACCAGATATAGTGCCCAATCAGCACGATAACAATAACCTTTAAGAACACAGGGAACTGTTTTGTAATAGAACCTTCGTATGCCAAACCGGCAAAAGTTGTTGCCACGAAAACAGGTAAAATGGGAATAATAATGTTAGTAACAATACTTAACATGATATTTTGAACTTCATTTAAAACTTTTTCGCATAGTTCTGACTTGCTCCAAATAACAGCCAGGCCTATCATAAGTGCTAAAGCTAAAGCCGTCATAACAGAAAAAGGCGGGGGAATTTCCACTTTGAAAATCAAGTCAGGAATTTTTTTCAAACCTTCTACACTGGTAACAATATTTAAATGAGGAATAATAAGATACCCTGCTACCATGGACATCAGTGCGGCTCCTACGGATGAAGCATAAGCCAGTCCCAGCATAACTCCCAGCATTTTACTGGCATTAGCTTTCATTTGCGTTATAGATGGCGCAATGAAACCAAAAACGATTAAAGGAACTGTGAAGAAAATAATCTGACCTAAAATAAACTTTATGGTATTGACAATTCCGATTACTGATTCACTGGCGTTTAATCCTATTATTACGCCTAGTGCCACCCCGATTACAAGCCTTACAATTAGATTATCTTTTAATTTACTCATGAAAAACCTCCTAGTTTGTTGTTGTAATAATAATAGCAAACTATTATCATTTGTAGTAACTTTAATATTATACAATGCCTGCTACATATATTCAACTTTTTTTATTACGATGAAAAAAAAATCCTCTCTTAACGAGAGGATTTTTCTGCTTTTCTATTTTACTATTTTTACGTCAATCTTATTGTTCTCATAAACTATTTCAATATGGTCACCGGCTTTAATTTCACCGTCCACGATTTTCATGCTGACTACAGTTTCTACAGTATGAACAATCAATCTCTTTAACGGACGAGCACCAAAAGCAGGGTCAAACCCGGTATTGGCCAGATACTCTATTGCCCCGTCAGAAGCGGTAAGAGTAAGTTCCATTTGATTATGAAGTCTAGCCCCCAATTCATGGAGAATGAGTTTAACAATTTCTTTAATCTGCGGTTTCTCCAAAGCCTTGAATACCACAATATCATCAACACGGTTCAAGAATTCAGGACGGAAGAATTTCATCAGCATTTGCTGAACTTCTTCGTGAGAAATCTTGCCCTTTCTTTCCATGATTTCGTGAGAACCAATGTTACTGGTCATGATAATCAAAGTGTTCTTAAAGTCTACATTACGACCTTGACCATCCGTTAAACGACCATCATCCAAAACCTGCAGCAGAACATTAAACACGTCGGCATGAGCTTTTTCGATTTCATCGAAGAGTACTACAGAATAAGGATGTCTACGCACAGCCTCAGTTAATTGGCCCCCTTCTTCATAGCCTACATAGCCTGGAGGAGCGCCAATCAAACGGGAAACTGTATGTTTCTCCATATATTCGCTCATATCGATACGAATAATATTACGCTCATCATTAAATAAAACCTCTGCCAAGGCTTTAGCCAGTTCGGTTTTACCAACGCCGGTAGGTCCCAGGAAAATAAAGGAACCAATAGGTCTGTTAGGATCTTTAATACCTGCTCTGGCACGAATCACAGCCTCACTGACAGCCTTAACTGCTTCGTCTTGTCCAACGACTCTCTTATGCAAAATTTCGTCTAAGTGAATGAGTTTTTGTTTCTCTCCCTCTACCAGACGAGTCACAGGAACTCCTGTCCAAGTGCTGACCACTTTGGCAATATCGTCTTCGTCCACTTCTTCTTTCAGTAATCTCTTGTCGCTGTTGTTAGCCTTTTCCAAAGCTTCCAGTTGTTTTTGGAGACTGGGCATACGACCATATTTTAATTCTGCCAATTTGTTTAAATCATATTCCCGTTCAGCTTTTTCCATTTCTTTATTAACGGCATCAATTTCTTTTTTCACTTCTCTAACCTTGGCAATGGCTGCTTTTTCAGCATCCCATTGTTTGGTTAAAGCATCATTGTCTGTCTTTAATTTCTGCAATTCTGCTTTGATTTTTTCCATACGGGCTTTAGATTGAACATCTGTTTCTTTGGACAAAGCCTGCTCTTCAATTTGCAGCTGCAAAATTCTCCGTTTGCTTTCATCCAGTTCCACAGGCATGGAGTCTATCTCGGTACGAAGTCTGGCAGCTGCTTCATCTACTAGGTCAATAGCCTTATCCGGCAGGAAACGGTCATTAATATAGCGATTGGAAAGAACTGCCGCTGCCACTAAAGCAGCATCTTTAATTCTTACACCATGGTGAACTTCGTAACGTTCACGGAGACCACGTAAAATTGATACAGTATCTTCTACGCTGGGTTCTTTGACCAAAACCGGTTGGAATCTACGTTCCAAAGCACTATCTTTTTCAATATATTTACGATACTCATTGATAGTAGTAGCACCAATGCAACGGAGTTCACCTCTTGCCAGCATAGGTTTCAGAATATTGCCGGCATCCATGGAACCTTCGGATGCCCCTGCACCTACCACAGTATGCAGTTCATCGATGAACATAATAATTTGTCCTGAAGACTCAGAAACGATTTTTAAAATTTTCTTTAAACGTTCTTCGAATTCGCCTCTGTATTTAGCTCCGGCTACCAAAGAAGCCAGATCCAAAGCATACAAAGTTTTATTTTTTAACATTTCCGGCACATCACCGGCTACAATACGGCGAGCCAATCCTTCTACAATAGCAGTTTTGCCTACGCCCGGTTCACCAATCAGCACAGGATTATTTTTCTTACGTCTTGACAAAATTTCAATGGTACGACGGATTTCATCATCACGACCGATAACCGGGTCCAATGCACCTTTTTTAGCTTTCAAAGTTAAATCCTGACCGAATTTTTCCAAGGTCTTTTTATTCTCATCATTGTCCTGGCCCCCCTGGTATTTAGCATAAAGCTCGTTTACAAGCTTACGGCTGATACCGTATTTACGGCACAAAGCAACAACATCTGTGTCACCGTCTTCTACCAAAGCACTGACCAGGTGACCAATATTAACATTACCCTGGCCGGCCTGTTGTTCAGCCACGGCAAAAACTCTGGCATAACCCATGCTCATACGCAAATCATCTGTGCCTTTAACTTGTGGTATTTCTTGAACCAAATGTTTTGCTTCTCTGATAAAAGCATCTGCATCAATATGCAAAGTTTTTAAAACATAAGGGAAAAACCCATCATTCTGGCCGCATAAAGCTGCCAAAAGATGCTTGGAAGATACCTCTTGATTGTAATTCATGACAGCCTGTTGCTGAGCTGCCTCCAATAAACCTTTTACTTCTTCATCATAACGTGCTGCATTCATTTTTAACACCTCCGAAAATTAACTGAAAAACTAAATAAAAATAGTGATTTTAATAAAATACACAATTGCACTTTTCCCCGCAAAATAGTATGATTAAGCAAATAGTATCCGTAGGAGGTTACCATGAAATCGTCTATTTATATTTACCATCTGTTTGATGTTGCTGACGAAATTAACCTGGATCTGGTTGAAGCTTTGTGGACCAGCCGTAACAAAATAGCTTCACGCTTACGTCTGGAAAAAGTTTCTCCTCACTCCATTTCTTTTAAAGATCCCCCTGTTCTTGTTGAACTGGGCAATCATGAAATGACTTTTGCCGGGATTACCTATTTAGCGGAAATCAAAGCCCGTATTTTTGATTTGGGCGTTGTTAGCTTGATTATAAAACTCGAAGTCCCGGAAGACATAACTTACGAACAATACGTTGACCTGGCTATAGCTGTCGGCAAATTGCCGGAAGATGTTATTCTTGAATATATTCAAGCAACTTCCGAAACTATTAAACCGGCCTGCACCAGAATGCGTATTTCTGATTTTGATGAAGACTTCGTAGTTTATTACTTTAATGATCCATTGCCTGCCTGGGATTTTGCTCCTATTCTGGACAAAGACAAATCACCACTTAGTCCTGAAACCATTAAGGACAGTCTCTCTAACCGCTTTTCCTACGGTTCCGATGATGAAACATATCTCACTTGGGATTCCGCTATTATCTTTGATAAAACCGGCAGTATGGACTTGCCTGACCTTTTGGAATTCGCCAATGCCCAGTTCCTGGAACTGCGCTACTATGACGATGCCTTGAACAAAGCCATCGACCATTCTTACGGAGAGCTGGATGCTGCTAACAAAAAGAGCGACAGCAGCCAACGTGCTTCCTCTTATCGGCACATTCGCAATAACTTAATGGAAGTTATGGCCGATATGAGTGTTCTTACCAGTAACATTGATAATGCTTTGCAAGTTACTGAAGATATTTTTAACGCCCGTGTTTACAGCCGCTATATGCAGCTGCTAAAGACTTCCGTATGGCGTGAGAATATTGAGAATAAAATCAGTGTTATTCAAAGATGCTACAACCTGCTTAACGAAGAAGTTCTTATGCACAGGTTCGTCAAGATTGGTTATTCCTGTGTAAGTCTTTTGGTTATAGCCGTTCTCCTTCTCATCTACTCATCATTCATACGTTAATACCTGTTAATACTAACAACAGGAAGTGGACTTTTCCATTTCCTGTTGTTTATTTTACTCCTTAAAGGTCAAAAAGTCAAACATTATTTTGTTTTTTTGACTTTTGCCTTTTGGCCTCATTATTCCGACTTATTTTCCAGCAATTACAGACCTTTTAATCTTACAGAATCTTTTTATTTTGTTGCCAGTGCCATGCCTCTTTGCCATTTGCTTCTTGTTTCCGGCGTAATGGTAAAATGTTTTTGGCATGCTCCCAAAAAGGCAAACAAATCTTCTTTGGTGCCTTTTTTTATTTCTAACTCTACCTCAGCAACAAGTTCCCGCTCTTGGTTTGCCCTAATTTCTCCTTCATCGATGGACATTTCTAAAACAGTTTCAGGTGTTACCTGCAATAAATAGACCTGGCGAGTAACTGTTATATAAAACCATTCGCCCAAGGCCGTTCCTTTGAGAAGCTTTTTAAGCTGACTATCTATTTCCGGAGCAAAACCCTCTGTAATAACCTTTTTATCCTGCAAAGGCACTGTATATTCTCCCCGTATAGAAAACCCGCCTCTATTTTGTCCTTTGGTTTTTACGGTTGCTTCGTATGCTTCGTTTGTTTTTCTGATGCGATAAGCTAAACCATTGTTTTTTAAACTTAAAGTCGGTGTGTCATAATACCAGTTGGTTAAATGCAAAATTTTCTCACTATCAGCTATATATGTTCCTGTAAAGAGAGAGCTGGCCAGCAGCTTGGACAGGTCTTCTTTTGCTACCAAAAGTTTTATTTCCATTTCAGTTTCTTTAGCCATGATGTATCCTCTTTTCTTCCATACGGTACTCTTCTTGTATTATACAATGAAAAAAGAGCTATAACACAATGTTCTGTCATCATTATGTTATAGCTCTTTATATATTCTACAGACCATAAGGCATTATGTGAGTTTTTCAGTCACTTTTCTCCTACTGTAGATTAATTTTTAGGGTCAGGATTCTTTCTTTGGGCAGCTGCTTTTTCAATCTGTTTTCTAACATAAGCAGTTACCATGACATTTACATCTGACACTTCCGCCATGCCGTGACGTAAATGTTCCTCCACAAAAGGATACAACTTTTCCAGCTGTTGTTCCCTATCTACGAATTCCAAAACAATGGGCAAATTAATCGGATCAGAAAAATTAATCAAAAATCTGCGTTCTTTGCCACGTACTTCACTGCCATAGCCACCGATACACTTATAAGCAGTACAACCGGCGATTTTCATTTTTTCTGCTTCCAGCATTAATGCTTTGAAAAAGGGAATATCTCCCAAAAACACATCTTCGCCTACATAAACTGTTAATTTTTTGATTTTCAAAAATTCCGCCATATTACGTCACCCTTCCCACTTAGTTTGTATGTTATTATTTTAACATGTTTTTCTTATTTTGGTAAGACCTCATTTAAGCTTCCGGTCCGATAGCCTTCCAAATCAAGAGCCACATAATTAAATCCCAGTTTTTTTAGTTCTTCTGCTACTTTAATTCGATGGTCAGGATTAGCAAAAAAAGCCATGTCCTGCTGACCAACTTCTAATCTGGCTAAGTCACCATGACTGCGAACCCGCAAGTGGCTAAAAGCAAATTGCCGCAAATAGTTTTCTGCCTTATCCACTCTGACCAGTTTTTCCCCGGTAATTATTTCCCCGTAAGGAATTCTGGAGGCAAGACAGGCCGCTGATTCTTTTTGCCAGGTGGGAAGTCCCATTTTTCTGGATAAAGCACGAATATCTGCTTTAGTAAGTCCGGCTAATTGCAAGGGGCTGATTATTTTAAGCTCTTTGAGTGCCTTAAGCCCGGGTCTGTAGTCTTTTTCATCGTCTGCGTTAGAACCATCTGCAACATATTTTATAGCTTGTTCTGAAGCGAATTTCAATACATTACCAAATATTAGTTTTTTGCAATAGTAACATCTGTCCGGTGGATTGGCCGCTATTTTTTCCTCTGCCAAGGGATTTTCTTGAATAATGTGGAAATTAACTCCGGCCTGAGTGGCAAAGGCCTTGGCCTCGGTCATTTCCCTTTGAGGGCAAAAAGGCGATGCTACTATTACCGCCACTGCTTTGTCTCCCAGTATTTTCCCTGCTACGGTTACCAGAAACGTGGAATCCACTCCTCCGGAAAACCCGATAACCACACTACGAATTTTTTGCAGTTCCGCTGTTAATATCTGATATTTATGTTCCAATACTGTTTCATAATCAGTATTTACGGACTGCTTTGCTGAACTATTGGGGCAAGCTGTCTGCTTTGCTTCTGATGTGTTATTTTCCGTTTGTTTTTTCATATTCTTTAGCCATTTTTTCTTTGAATTTTTGAGATTTTTTATAAGAATGAACACAAATTCCTGCTACTACGATAATTACTGCTCCTGCCAGCCAGGACATTGCTTTAATTGGATTTACATAGGTAAAGTCCATATCTATCGGAGTATTCTCACCCATAGGAAGGACCCAGGTCAAAGTCTTGCCATCTTCAGATACTGTAGTGGCATTATTGGAATTGGTTTTTACAGGAAGTTTTAAGTTGAATTTCAGACCAATGCTTTTCAGAATATTTCTCATGATAAATTGCTCATCAAAGGACTGGTTCTTAGCTTTGTCATTAGCCAGATTAAGGCCTGTATGGATTGTTACTGTATCCATAAGCCAGCCACCCTGGACTTTGACCAAAGGCTGGGATTGTTCTTTGTTTTCCTTAGTTTCAGGTTCTTGCCCCTTAGTTTCCGGAACTTGTTTTTTTGGTGTCGGAGCTTGGGCTTTTTGCTTTTGAGCTTCTTTAGCCGCATCTTTTATCTTAGAAAAACGGAAAGTTTCCAGTACCTTGGAATCTTTTATGTCTTGGAGATGATTATAGTGTTTTTGGGCTAAGAATCCTACCATATCACCATCTTTAGCATCGGTAATAATATAGCCGTCTTGCTTGAAATCGTCTTTAAAAGAATTCAAGACTCCGGAAACCACCGGTGCGGACACTACTTGGCAGGACAGGTCCGCTGCACCCCAACGGCTGATTTCCAAGGTTATTTCCCCTTTGGCGCAGCCGCTGACCAAGATAGTTACCAATATTGCAATAAGCAAAAATATCTTTTTCATAAATTTCTCCTCACTTTAGCCTGCTTTTATGTATTCCCAATGACGATTGCACCAAAGAGAACTTTTACTCATAGTATATTAATATTATACAAGATTATATGGCTTCTGTGGGTGTTTTTTAGGAAAATTCTCATTCAACTCTTGCAGGAAAGTCCGAAACCTAGTAATATTAACTAAGATGATAACTATTATAGAAAGAAGTGAAAAAGATGAAGGAATTTACTTTAGGTCTGGTGGCCGAAGCTAGTGAAAAAGTACTTCACACTAATACAGCTGCGGCAATGGGCAGCGGCTCTCTTGATGTTTATGCTACTCCTGCCATGATTGCGTTAATGGAAAAGGCTGCTTGTGATATTGTCAATCCCTGCATTGATGCTGATACTACTTCCGTAGGTGTTAGCATGAGCATTTCCCATGATGCAGCCAGTTTAGTTGGTGAAACTATTACGGCTAAAGCTGTTTTAACAGGTGTAGATGGCCGGAAACTGACATTTAAAGTTATTGCTGCCGATGATTTCGGAACCATAGGTCAAGGCACTCACGAACGTTTTCTGGTCAAAAAAGAAAAGTTCATGGCCAAACTAAAGAATCGTAAATAAGAACTAGTGGCTGTAACACAATGATTAATTTGTCATTATGTTACAGCCACTGTTTATACTATATCAGACCGTTAGCATAGATTTGTTTACGTTTTTACCTTGCTAGGGATTCGAGAACCATAGAGTTACTCACAACCCCTACCCCGCCCGGAACAGGAGTATAGGCTGAAGATTTAGCATAAGCTTCCGGTGTTACGTCTCCCCGTAGTTTACCGTCTACAACATTAATACCCACATCCACGATTACAGCTCCGGGTTTAACCATTTCAGGTATAACAAAACCGGCTTTTCCCATAGCCGCTATAATAATATCTGCTCCCGCCACAATGGCCGGGAGATTTTTTGTTTTAGAGTGGCAAATAGTTACCGTGGCATTTTGCTGCATAAGCAATAACGCCAAAGGTTTGCCGACTACATTACTACGGCCCAAAACTACGGCCTTTTTACCGGCTATTTCTATGCCATAAAATTTCAGGATAGCCATGCAAGCCCTTGGTGTACAGGATGCCCATCTGCTAGTGCCCAAGAAAACTTCTCCGGCATTGGAAGGACACAGACAGTCCACATCTTTCGTCGGAGCCAACTTGTCGCAGAAAGCTTTAGTGTTCAGATGTTTAGGCAAGGGCATAAGCGGGAGAATCCCCGTTATTGCAGGATCCTGGTTTAACTTTTCCAAAGCATTTTCTGCTGCTTCTTGGGTAATAGTACCGGGCAAGATTACCTTTTTGACGGCAATTCCCAGAGCCAAGGCATTTTTCGCCAGTCGCTCCATATATATATGTGAAGGCTGGTCATCACCAATAAGCATAATGCCTAATGTTAGTTTTTTCCCGGCAATTTTTTCTTTAATAGTATTTTTTACTTTATCCGCAACCGGTTTACCATACATTACAATATTGTCCATTACTTGACCTCCGTGGTTACTTGAAATTTAAAAGGCTGGTGGAACACAAAAAGTCGGTCCTCTCTATATCTAATATTATAAACTATTCGGCAGTATAATACTACACGCCTAACTCGTGACCTTAGTCATGAATTAGGCGTGTTGTTTAACAGTGTCTTAAATTAGAACAATCCGGAAATTACCCCGTTATCGTCCACATCAATATTTTCTGCAGCAGGATGTTTAGGCAGACCGGGCATAGTCATAATGTCACCGGTAAGCACGACTACGAAACCTGCGCCGGCAGATATTCTGGCATCTTTAACGGTAATTTTAAAACCTTTAGGTGCTCCCAGCAAAGCAGGATTATCAGATAAAGAATACTGAGTTTTAGCCATGCAGATAGGCATATGACCATAACCTAATTTTTCAAATTCAGCCAAAGCTTTTTCTGCTTTCTTTTCGTAATTAACCCCATCAGCGCCATAAATATCTTTGGCAATTTTTTCAATCTTTTTCTTTAAAGGCAGCTTGTCAGCATACAAAGGTTTGAATTTGGCTTTACCGCTCTCGACTAATTTAACTACTTCCTTAGCCAGTTCTACGCCGCCTTCGCCCCCTTTGGCGAATACGTCGGAAAGGGCAACATGAACACCGTGTTTGGCACAGTATTTATAAACAGTGGACAATTCTTCCTTGGTATCATCAGCAAAAATATTAATAGCCACAACTACAGGCACATTATATTTCTGGCAGTTTTGAATATGTTTGCCTAAATTAGCCAAGCCCTTTTTCAAAGCGGCTACATTAGGTTTCTTGAGGTCAGTTTTGGGTACACCGCCGTGCATTTTTAAAGCACGGACTGTTGCCACTAAAACAACTGCATTAGGTTTTAATCCGGCGAAACGGCATTTAATATCGAAGAATTTTTCTGCACCTAGGTCAGCACCGAATCCGGCTTCCGTAACAGTGTATTTAGCCAGTTTCAAGCAAGCTTTGGTAGCCATAACGCTGTTGCATCCATGAGCTATATTGGCAAAAGGTCCTCCGTGAATAATAGCAGGTACATTGCCTAAAGTCTGAACCAGATTAGGTTTAATGGCATCTTTCAAGAGAGCTGCCATAGCGCCCTGAGCATGGAGCTGACCGGCGGTAACAGGATTGCCCTTAAAATCATATGCCACAATAATCTTGCTTAAACGTTCTTTCAAATCATGAAGGCTGTCTGCTAAGCACAGGATAGCCATAATTTCTGATGCCACAGTAATGTCAAAACCATCTTGTCTGGGAACGCCTTGAGCTTTGCCCCCTAACCCAACTACGATTTGACGAAGTTCACGGTCATTCATATCTACAACCCGTTTCCAGACAATCCGTCTGGGGTCAATATTTAATTCGTTGCCTTGCTGAATGTGATTATCCAGCATAGCAGACAAGAGCATATGCGCAGAAGTAATGGCATGAAAATCACCGGTAAAATGGAGATTAATGTCTTCCATGGGAACAACCTGAGCATAGCCGCCACCGGCAGCACCGCCCTTAATGCCAAATACAGGTCCCAAAGATGGTTCTCTCAGAGCAACAATAACATCTTCACCGATTTTTGCCAAGCCATCAGCCAGACCTACTGTTGTGGTGGATTTGCCTTCTCCTGCAGGTGTAGGAGTAATGGCAGTAACCAAAACTAATTTACCGTTTTTCTTTTTTGCTAACCTACGGATTAAATCGTAAGACAATTTTGCCTTATAACGACCATAGAGTTCAATATCTTTTTCTTCAATACCCAATTTTTTCGCTATTTCCGTAATGGGAAGCATCTTTGCTTTGTGAGCTATTTCAATATCAGATAACATATTGCACCTCTCTCTAATTTTACGTGGTTAAGCCACTAATATTCTTATTGTACTACTTTTGTGTATTCTTGACCAGTAACTCAAATAAAGCCAAAATCTCTAGGAAGCAATAATTCTGCCGAATCTCATTCGCGTCGCCAAAAGTGCCTGGCACCGATGGGTCAAATGTCACCAAAAGTGCCTGGCACCAATGGGGACGGACTATTTAAACCAAACTTCTACGGTGTCGCCTTCTGACAAGGTCGCTCCGGGTCCGGGTTTTTGCTGCCAGGAAATACCGCTGCCCCGGGGAACTAAAGCAAGCTTCCCTTGCTGTAATACTTCTGCAATACTGCGCATACTATAACCTGCCAAATTGGGCAACTTAACTTTGCCATCGTCCAGTATAGTCAGCTGGGGCAAAGTAGTTGGGCCGGAATCCTTCCGCTGGAGAGATTCCACTGTAGGCAGTCCCTTGGAATCACTGGGCTGAATACCCTTGGCAACTAATATCTGCTGAAGGGTATCACGGAAAATAGGTGCAGATACTTGTGACCCGTAAAACGCCCCCTTAGGTGAATCCAGCATAATAAGCATAGCATATTGGGGATCGTCACTGGGCACAAAGCCTACAAAAGAAGCAATATACACTCCCGGAATATAACCGCCGTTAGGAGATAATTTTTCGGCTGTACCTGTTTTTCCGGCGATTTTATAGCCTTTAATCTGAGCAGTTTTACCGCCCCCTTCGGAAACAACCTTCTCCATCATGCCGCGCATTTCCTCGGCAACTTCCGGAGTAATTACCGTGCGTACCACTTGTTTCTGCCCTTCCTGAAGAATTTTTCCGTCAGGGCTTTCCACCTTTTTAACAATGTAAGGCTTTAATAATTCTCCGCCATTGGCAATAGCGCAAATAGCCCTAAGCATTTGCAGAGGAGATACAGCAATACCCTGACCAATACCCATGGTAGCAACATCAGAAGGAACCATGTCATCCGGATTGTAGAGAATACCTGCTTCTTCCCCGGGAATATCACTGCCCGTAGGAGAGCCAAAGCCAAATTTTTTCGCATACTCTGTTTCCCGCTTGCCGCCTAGTTTCAAGCCCAGACTGGCCATACCTGTATTCAGGGAATATTTAATAATATCCGTAAAGGTTACCATCCCCAGGCCCTGACCATCCCAGTTGCGAATCCGGCGGCCACCTACGTCGATAGAACCTAAATCATTGAATTTTGTGGTAGGAGTAATAACTCCCTCCATTAGTCCTGCACAACCCATAATAGGTTTAAAAACTGAACCGGGCTCATAAATAATAGCTACTGACCTGTTCATAAAAGCCTCAGGGGCAGCCTGGGAAAATTTGTTAGGGTCAAAAGTCGGCCGGTTGGCCATCCCGAGAATTTCACCGGTTTTAGGATTCATAAGTATGGCTGCAGCACTGGCTGCATGGGTTTTAGCAATAGCTTCGTCCAAACTCTTTTCCAATATAAACTGCATTTTAGCATCAATAGTCAGATACACGGTGTTCATCTTAGGCGTTTCCACTTCATTCATGCCGGACTGACCCATACGGTTGCCTCTGGCATCAAAGAAATTGCCCTGCTTGATTGCTTTGCCTTTTATGTATTTGTCCATGGAGGCTTCAATGCCTTCCAATCCTTTATCATCAGTACCAACGAAACCCAATACCTGAGCCGCCAGTTTATTTTTCGTGTAATAACGCTTGCTTTCTTCCTGAAAATGAAAACCGCTAAGCTTATTTTCTTTAATGACCTCTGCTACCTGAGAAGCCACCTCCGGCTCCAAAGTTCTTTTTACCCAGACGAACCGCCGGTCCGGATTGGCAAAGCATTCATGCAATTCTTCTTCTTTTATGCCCAAAACCGGTGCCAGTTTTTCTGCGGCAACCTGTCTGGGATCTCTCACCGGCTGCTTGCCTCTGCCCCACTGCTCGGGATTATCATCCATTTCCTGAGGATCCACATAGAGGGATTTGCTGATAATACTTACGGCCAGTTCTTCTCCGTCTCTGTCCACAATACTGCCCCGGGGTGAGATTTCTACGTTTTCACCCATTATCTGGGCTATAGCTTCCCTTCCCAAAGTCCCGCCTTTGACAATCTGCAGCCAGAACAATCTGCCCATAATAACCAAAACAACTATAAGAATCACATAGCCCATTACTCCGGTCCGTTTTTTGCTGTCATTCAGAGTAAAGTCTTTTCCTGTTCTTTTCTTAGCCAAAGTTTCTTTAAAACTCAAAACCCTATGAGATGGTCTTCTGATCATTTGTTCCACCTCCCGGGTCTGAAAGGTCTGCGGATATTGTTCCAGCTTGGTATTTCATTACTGGCTGCCCGCTTTTTAGCCAGTTTAACTTCGTCGTTATAAATAGCAACCACCAGTCCTACTGCTCCCAAAGTAGCAAGCAAAGAAGTACCGCCGTAACTGATGAAAGAAAGAGGTACCCCTATAACCGGCAAAATACCACAGACCATAGCCATATTGGCAAAAGCCTGTCCTACGATTAAAAAGTTGAGCCCGGCCACCAGTAAAAAACCTTCTTTGCTGGTAGTGCTTTGGCCAATTCTAAAAATAGCCATGGCCAAAATCAAGAACATAACAATAAGACCTACGGCTCCCAGGAAACCCCATTCCTGGCAGAAAATGGCAAAAGCAAAATCTGTATGAGCCTCCGGCAAAAAGAAAAACTTTCCTGTGCCCATACCAAAAGAATTACCAAACCAGCCGCCGCTGCCAATGGAAACAAAAGACTGGACAGCTTGATAACCGTTGCCTTGGGGGTCGGCCCAAGGATTCAGCCAAATCAATACTCTGTTTAAGCGATAGGGTGCCTTAATAATAGCAGCAATAGCAAATAAAAAGCAGCCTCCCAACAAAACAATAACTTCTTTAATAGGTAGTCCGGCTATAATATAGAGAACAATCATGAGACCCATAATAATAGAAGCGGTGCCCATATCCGGCTGTACCAGAACCATCACAGCCAAAACTGCCGCTTCCATAAAAGCCATATTAACATTCAGCTTGAATAAATGGGGAGTAGTTTTTCTCTCCATTAAATTTCCTAAATAACGTGCTCCTAAAATAATTACCGCCAGCTTAACGAATTCGGAAGGCTGGAAGGAAAAGCCCCCAAACACCAGCCATCTCTGTGCTCCTTTGGCGGCTTTGCCGAATAAATCAACTGCCAAAAGCAAAAAAAACATAAGGAAAAAAAGCTTTTGTCCATGTCCCAATACCTTGTGATAATTAACTTTCCAGCCTACAAAATAGACACCTATGAGGCCTAGCAAGCCGTAACCAACATAACGTCCTAAATAATGATAGCCGCTGCCAAACATAGCCTCAGCTACCACAAAACTGGCGCTGAATACATTCACGGCACCAAGCAGCATAAGCAAAGGAACTATAGTCAGTACTGCATCCCGGGGATTATCCCAGAACAAAAAACGTTTCTGCATTTATTTGTACTCCCTTAAAAAACAACTTCACAAAAATTAATATTCTTACCCAGACCACTGAAACGTTTTTCGTATTCCGTCTGGACTTCATTTTCATAAGCAGAATGATGCAAATCTGTAGTTTGAGCAATAAACTTCAGCCCAAATTCTTGAAACTCTTCCAATGAAAAAGCAAATAATCCATCATTGTCAGTTTTAAACCGCAGGTGTCCCTGAGGTACTAAGACTCTTTTATACTGACTGAGAAAGGTTCTATAGGTCAACCGGCGTTTAGCATGTCTGGCCTTAGGCCATGGGTCGCTAAAATTTAAATAAAGTTTCGCCACTTCTGCTGTGTCAAACCAGTCACAGAGATTTACCGCATTGCCAAAAATTATTTTAACATTGGTAAGTTTCTGCTCCCGAATTTTTTTCACAGCATAATAACAAACTTCCTTTTGGGATTCTATCCCCAAAAAGTTTATCTCCGGGTGAAGAGCTGCCATGCCGGTAATGAACGCCCCTTTGCCACAGCCGATTTCCAGGGCCAAAGGTTTATCTCCCAACAAGTGCCGCCATTTACCTTTATATTTTTCTATCTCACCGCTAAGCAGTTCTTTCCCTTCATAATCGGAAAGAGCTGCCAGCCTGCGAGGATTGGTTCTCAGACGCAAACTAATATCCCCCTCTGATAATATCTCTTACTTTTTCTCCGGTCCTAAATTATATTTTTTCAAATAACGATATAAAGTAACACGACTTACGTCTAACATAGTTGCCAGCTTGCTGATATTGCCGCCGGCCTGTTTCCATACGGCAATAAAGGCTTCCTTATCATGTTTCCAGGATTTTTCCATAGTCTTGTCACCGGGAAGCTTAATGTTCTCTGCTTCAATATTACCGCCGGCTGTATGGAAAAATGCCTGCTCAATAACACCCTGGAGCTGTTTAATATTGCCTGGCCATGTACAGTTGTTCAGCAAATTCAAAGCAGACTGTGCCAGTTTTTTAGCCGGCATATTATGTCTGGCAGCCATTTCTGTCAAGATATGATTAGCAATAATTTCTACGTCTTCTTTACGTTCTCTTAGAGGTATAACCCGCATGGTGGTGCCGAGAACTACCGCATAAAGATTGGCAGAGAACAAGCCTTTGTCCGTTAAGCGCTTCAAGTTGGAATCGCAGGCCGCAATAATACGGACATTAAGTTTTCTCTTACGTCCTGTATCTTTGTCTACTATGCCATTAATTATAGCATCAGCTACTTTGTCCCCCATGGCTACAGGTAATTTTTCGATCTCGTCCAGGAACAAAGTTCCACCGTTTGCCAAGGCCAGTTTTCCATTGCCGGAACCTGAACCTGGGTCCCCGGAACCAAAGAACTCATCTTCCAAGGCACTCATAGGACCTTCTTGACAACGAATTGTGATAAGAGGTGCGGCAGCTCTGGGACTAGCCTGATGAATACCATGAGCTAACCGTTGCTTGCCGGTACCCGGTTCACCCTGAAGCAAAATATTATTGTCACTGCGTGCTACTCTGGCCGCTTTGTGCTGCAAAGCCAAAAATTCCGCAGAATTTCCTACCATACTATATAAACTGTATCGTGAATTGTAACCGGTAGCGTGAGCTATGGTAGTCTTTAAATCCTCTATTGCCATGCTGAGGATAACCACACTGTCCACCTGCCCGGAAATTCTTACGGGCATGACGCTGGTTACGTCCTCATAAGTTCTGTCCTGAGTAATCCAGGTAATTTCTTTGCGCAGGGTAGCTTTCCCGCCCAAGGCTTTATCAATAGGTAAATGTTCATAGTTTAAAAACACTTCATCCATTTTGTCCTTGCCCCCCAGACGCTTTTTGCCGTTGGGATTGCAATAACGAATGGTGCCGTTTTTATTCAGCCAATAAATGGAAACAGGCATCTCCGCCGCCACTACGTCAAAGACAGTCCAATATTCCAGCATGGTTAAAAATTGTTCCAGGGAATATTTCATGGTCAGCAAAATCGCCAAAAGCATATCATAAGGAAGGTCATTTTGGTCTAAAGAGAAAAAGGCAATAATATAACGGATTTTCCCATTGACATCAATAGGAGCACTGCAGGCATCTCCTGAATGACATTCTCTGATCCACATTTCCGGTCCGAACATTAAGAAGGGTACATCATGTCCCCTGGCAATGCTGATACTGCTGGTTCCTACGTCTTCTTCCAAAACTCGCATACCCTGAATATCGTCGATACTTCTTTGGTAAAAAGGCAGGGCGTAGTTTTTGATTACGTAGCCATTTTCATCAATGAGCAGCATGCTAAGGTTATGAGAGTTAAAATGCTGTTTGTTTTGTTCAAACAGACCATCAGTATAATTAATTACTTCCTGATGGAGCTTTTGTTGTTCAGCCACTTGTTCTCTTGTGAGTTTATGGCCTTTAGGCAAAGTTTCATGAGGTTGTTTTCTGGCAGCGCATCTTTGCCAAGATTCTGCTATCCAAGGGTGAACATTGGGATCCAAGATTCCTTCTTCAATGAATTTGTTGTAATAACCCGTTAGTTTTTCTTTATTGCGCTTTTCCCTAATCATCGAATTCCCTCCTAAACGATTTCCTATAGTAATTACTGCTGCGTCACAGAGATACTTTCTTGGGGACACTCGTCGGGAAGCATCTCTGCTCTCATTTCTCTTTAATTCGGGACTTTATGACACTAACACTCTCTTGGCACCATAGTAATGCTTATGCCAATAATCATCTTTAAGACCGCAGAGCATAACGCCCCTGGATGAGGTGGCATTCCAGAATTTGCCGTTGCCTGCGTAAATACCCACATGGGATGCACCCGGTTCATAAGTGGAAAAGAATACTAAATCCCCCGGTTTTAACTGACTCTGGGTAACGAAGAGTCCTTTTTCATATTGCAAATCTGCCGTTCTGGGTAATATGGCTCTGTGCTTTTTGAACACATACTGCACATAACCGGAACAGTCGAAAGATTTGGGGGTGGTACCTCCAAATCCATATGGCACGCCTTTGTACAAAGATGCAGTTTTTACGATATCCTGACCTCTGACACCTCTGATGCCTTCCTTCTTAAAAGATTCCTGGAGTAGGGCATAATAGGTCTTGTCGTCAACAGCACCTGTAGCCTGCAATTTATATTTCTTTTGGAAGCTTCTTACCTGTCTGGACAAATCCTTGGTGTATTTACCTGTTGTAGGTGTTTTGAAACCGATATCGTTAAGTTTAATCTGGACAGTTTTTACTTTCCAGCCTTTGTCCCCCACTTTCAGGGTTTTACTTTTGGCCAGAGCTGCCGAGGGTAGTAACAACAAACTAACAGTAAATAGTGCAATTAAGTGTCTAATCCATTTCATGATTCTTAACTTGCCTCCTGCCTTAGTACTCCATGTTTGTGTAAACTTCCCAATCCGTTAAATCAGATAACTGTTCAATTGATTCGTCCAGCTCCTTAATGAGCTTTGCTTTATCCTGCGGCAAAGTTCCCCCCAAAGGTACATAGTTGGACACATGGTTGCTGCGAAAAATAGTGTGACCGGGCTTAATATCTACATTGCTGAGGAATTCCCTGGCCTCCCGGCATAACCCGGCCGGTGACAAAAGTTCGAATTTATTATTTTCGTATTTAGCCAGCATTTCCGTTCCTTTATATAGTCGCAAAGTTAAAATGCTGAGCATAGTAGGCTGAATAAGATTAATTGCCTTAGCTGTTTCTATAGCATGACGATGGGAGCCTTTCACCCCGCCTAAACCGGCAATCACCATCAAAGATAATTTCATGCCTGCAGCAATGACCTTCTGACCGGCTTCTACTGCTTCCTCAGCCGTCACGCCTTTTTTGATTTCTTTCAGTAATTCTCCGTCCCCTGTTTCCAGGCCATAGTACAACAGTTTCAGACCTGCTTCTCTCAGCTTGATTAATTCTTCGGGAGATTTCCTGAGAATATCTTTGGGAGCTGCATAAGAAGAAACCCGCTGTAAATTAGGAAAGACTTTGTATAACACTGCTAAAATTTTTAAAAGTTTTTCCGTGGGCAGAACCAAAGCATCTCCGTCTGCCAAGAAAATACGTCTGACAAAATCTTTGCCGTACTGAGCAGCCATAGCAATCTGCCGAGAGATTTCATCATCGGTGCAGACATTAAAAGTCACACCCTTATACATGGCACAAAATGTACACTGATTATGTGCGCAGCCACGGGTTAAACGTAAGATAAAACTCCTTGCTTCACTGGGTGGACGAAAAACCGGTGTATCGTAATCGTCAAAAAACATAATTCCTCCTATATTAAGTTACAGTTTTTGCATTTTCTTTTCAAATTTAGTAATTATTAAAACAGTTTACTGAGCTTATTATAATATATTTTTGGTGATTTTACACCTATTTTTGTAAACTTTTTGTAACCTTTTCCCTTTTTTCTTCTCTAATATGTGTGAACTTTTTCAATTTCCTGTTTTTAGAAACTTTTTCACTTGTTTTTTAATTTCTACAATTATATAATCTATATGTTGAAAGTTGACACATTTTAGGTTTAGAGGTGAACTTAATGTCTGCACAAGAAGCAAGTTTCATAGGTGGCGTTCATGTACCACCTAGCAAAGGCCTAACTGATAAGTTGCCTATTGAAAGATGTCCGGTTCCGGATACCGTTTGTATACCACTAGGTATGCACATTGGTAAGCCGGCTGCTGCGGTTGTAAAACCCGGGGACAAAGTAACAATCGGTCAAGTTATCGGCAAGGCAGGCGGTTTTGTAAGTAGCAATGTTCATGCCAGCGTCAGCGGTATGGTCATGGGTCTGCAAAAACGCTACATGCCAAACGGCATGATTTCCAACTGCATTCTCATTAAGAATGATGGGTTGGATACTATGTGTGAGGATTTAAAACCACACACAGACGCAGAACTGACACCGGAATTTATCCGGACAGAACTGCAAGAAAAGGGCATAGTTGGTATGGGTGGTGCTACATTCCCCACTCACGTAAAGTATGCTCCTCCTAAAGAAGGGGCCCGCCCCATTGATACTGTTATTTTAAATGGTATCGAATGCGAGCCTTATGTTACGTGCGATCATCGCACCCTGTTGGAAAGCGCTGATGACATTATTCAAGGTCTGAAGTACTTCCTCCGTGCTTCCAATGCTCCCAAAGGTATTATTGCCATTGAGGACAACAAACCGGATGCTATTGCTTTGATGCAAAAGAAAGTGGCTAACGAGCCTAACATTGAAGTACAGGTTTGTGCTGAGAAGTACCCGCAAGGTTCTGAAAAACATTTAATCTATGCCTGCACCGGTAGAACAGTTCCCGACAGAGGACTTCCCGGTGATGTAGGTGCTATCGTTGATAACGTTGGCACTGCTGTAGCGGCCTGCCGCGCTTTACGTGATGGTATTCCTCTTTATGAGAGAGTAGTTACCTGCAGCGGCAATGGTGTTAACAAACCCGGCAACTACATTACCCGCATCGGTACTTCCTACAAAGATATTGTCGAAAAAGCAGCCGGCGGAGTCAAGGGCGACCTTGGCAAGATTGTATCCGGCGGTATGATGATGGGTTTTGCTGTAAACTCTCTTGATTACCCTGTTATTAAGGGCACAGGCGCAGTTCTGGTCTTCAATCACGAATCCGAATTCTCTGATTATGTTGAACCTCATAACTGTGTACATTGCGCACGCTGCGTAGATGCATGTCCTATGCACCTGGAGCCTACCGTGATTGTTACTGCCATTAAAAAGCAAGACTGGGATGCTGCTGAAGCAAACTACTGTCATGCCTGCATTGAATGCGGTTCCTGTGCATTCCAATGCCCTGCTCACATTCCACTGGTACAATATATCCGTATGGGTAAGTTGTTCATTCGTGGTAAGGGCAACGGCGGTCATAACCCCTATTATCAAGTTCCTCAGGTTAAAAAATAATTTACAGTGAAAGGACTAAATGAATATTATGGAACCTATTAAAGAACCTAAACCTTTGGTTCTCCTGTCCTCATCACCACATATGCATAGCGATATGACCATTCCTTCTGCTATGCGGGATGTTATCATTGCTTTGGTACCTGCAATTTTAGCGGCTATTTATTATTTCCGTATGGATGCAGTTATTGTTATGGTGACTTGTGTTGTTTCTGCCGTAGTTTTTGAAGCCGCTGCAGAAAAAGTGATGGGCAAACCAATTACCATTGGTGATTATAGTGCAGCTTTAACCGGACTTTTATTAGCAATGTGTTTACCGGCTTCTTTCTCTCCCGGTCTGGCTATGGTTGGCACCTTCTTTGCTATTGTACTGGCAAAACAAATTTTTGGCGGCTTAGGCTGCAATGTTTTTAACCCTGCTCATATTGGCCGTGCCATTTTACTGGCATCTTTCCCCCAACAAATGACTGCCTGGGTGCTTCCCGCTACTGCTGCTGTAACTAAAGGCGCTGATGCAGTTTCTACTGCAACTCCTTTGGCTGTTATGCGTGCTACCGAAGCTGTTTGGCAGGCAGGTGGTGCTGCTACTACTGACAAGCTTCCTTCTCTTATGAATATGTTCATAGGTAATGTAGGTGGCTCTTTGGGCGAGACCTGTGTTCCCGCTTTGGTGTTAGGCGGCATTTATCTGATTTACAAAGAATTAATTGATTGGCGTATCCCTGTTTTTTATCTGGCAACTGTTGCTGTTCTAACCGGTATTTACGGTACGATTTTCGGTTATCCTTCCACTTTCCCTCTGTACCATCTGTGTGCAGGCGGTTTGATGATTGGTGCTTTCTTTATGGCAACTGACTGGGTAACTTCTCCTATTACCAAAAAAGGCAAAATTATTTATGCTATTGGTTTAGGCGTATTAACTTCTCTGATTCGTTTACGTGGCAGCTACACTGAAGGCGTTTGCTATTCCATCTTGATGATGAACATGGTAACTCCTTTCATTGATAAGTATGTTCACACCGTAACATTTGGAGGAGGTGCTAAGAAATGAGTAAAGAAGACTCAAGCTTCATTACCAGATTAACCCTTACTCTTCTTATCATCTGTGCTGTCTGCGTTGGCCTGGTTGCTTATGCACACTCTGCCACCAAAGACGTTATTGCAGCACGAGCTGCAGCAGACGTTAAAGCAGCTTACAAACAAGTCTTCCCTGAACTGGGAGAATTGTCCAAAGAAAAAGCTCCCGGCGGCCTGATCACTGACATTCAGTGCTCCAAAAAAGGCGGGAAAGCTAATGGTTACATTTACACTGTAGAGCCCACCGGTTACGGCGGAAAACTGACCATCATGGTTGGTATTGACCAAAAGAATAAATTAACCGGTATTAAAATCCTGAAACTCAGTGAGACCCCCGGTTTAGGTATGAAGAGTACCGAACCTACTTGGCAGGCACAATTCAAAGGCAAGCCTTTGAAAGATGAATTAGTCGTAACCAAGCAAGATCCCACTAAAGACAATGATGTTAGAGCCATCACGGCAGCGACCATCACAAGCCGGGCTGTAGTAAAAGGCCTGAACGAAGTGCGTGCTCACTACATGAAGACTTATGCTAATGGAAAGGGCTGATAAAAATGTTAATAAACGAGTTAACTAAAGGTATTATAAAAGACAATCCTCTATTCGTTCAGCTCTTAGGTACATGCCCTTCCTTGGCTACTACCAGTTCTTTGACGAATGCCTTAGGTATGGGCGCAGCTTTTACTTTCGTATTAATCGGATCCAATATTGTTATTTCCCTGATTAGAAAACTTATTCCTGACCAAGTACATATTCCCTGCTATATCGTAGTAATTGCTTCCTTGGTTACCGTTGTGGAAATGATTATGAACGCATATGTTCCTGCTCTTTATGCAGCACTGGGCGTTTTCGTTCCTTTAATCGTTGTAAACTGTATCGTACTGGGCAGAGCTGAAGCTTTTGCTTGTAAGAACGGTGTTGTTGCTTCTATTCTGGATGCAATTGGCATGGGCATTGGTTATACTCTGGCTCTTACCATTATTGCTTCCTTCCGTGAATTATTAGGCAGCGGCAAGTTATTAGGTCATCAGATTTTAGGTGCTCCCTTTACTCCTGCCCTGATTTTCATTCTGCCGGCCGGCGCTTTTATTACCATGGGCTGCGTTTTTGCTATGGTAGCTTACCTGCGTCAGAGAGGAGCTGCTCATAATGGATAGTACATTTGGTATTATTTTCAGTGCAGTATTTATTTCCAATATTATTTTGGCTCAGTTCTTGGGCTTGTGCTCATTCCTGGGTGTATCCAAGAACTTCAAGAATGCTTTTGGTATGAGTGCTGCTGTATCTTTCGTAATGTTATTGGCAACCATCTTATGTTACGGTGTTTACCACGGCCTTTTGGTTCCTTATCATCTGGAATATTTACAGACTTTGGTATTCATTCTGGCTATTGCCGCTTTGGTACAGTTAGTTGAAATGTTCATGAAAAAGAGCATGCCTGCTTTGCATAAAGCCATGGGCGTGTATCTGCCTCTGATTACCACTAACTGCGCTATCTTGGGTATTGCTTTGATTAACGTAACCAAGAACTATAGCTTGATTGATTCTATTGCCAATTCCATTGGTACTTCCTTGGGTTACACCATGGCTATCTTGCTATTTTCCTGCATCAGAGAACGTCTAGACGAGGATCAAATGCCTCCCTGCATGAGAGTTCTTCCCATTGCCTTAATTACCGCAAGTTTCATGTCCATCGCTTTGATGGGTATGAGCGGCATACATTGATTAGGAGCTGAAAATTATGATAGAAGCTGTTATTATGGTCGCTGCCATCGGTGGTATTTTCGGTTTGATACTTGCTATCGCCGGAATTAAACTACGGGTAGAAGTCGACCCACGTATTGATAGTATAGCTGCCTTGCTCCCCGGAGCCAATTGCGGCGGCTGTGGTTTTGCAGGCTGTGCCAGTATGGCAGAAGCCATTGTTACCGGCCAAGTACCTGATTCCAACAGGTGCGCTGCTTGTGCCGATGGGAACAGAGCAAAGATTAACGCCATTATGGGACATGCTACAAATGATGAAGGTCCCAAAGTTCGTTACATTGCCAGACTGCACTGTAACGGTGGCTGCACCAACAGAAAACAAATTAAAGATTATGAAGGTATCAATAACTGCTATCTGCTGGCTAACAACTATGGTGGTCCCAACCAATGCAACTTTGGTTGCTTCGGTTGTGGTGCCTGCGTTGATGCCTGCTCTTTCGGAGCCATTAAGATTGGCAAAGAAGGTTTGCCGGTATTTGATTATGACAAATGCGTTGGCTGCGGTAACTGCACCAAAGCTTGTCCTCAATTCTTAATTGAATTAATTGATTCCTCAAAGAAAGTTTTAGTACAATGCAACAATCGTGAAAAGGGCAAAGCTGCCATGACTAATTGCAACGTATCCTGCATTAGCTGCGGTATCTGCGCTAAGAATTGTCCTAAACAAGCTATCACATTGGAAGATACTCCTAACGGTTCAATTCCCGTTATCGATTACGAAAAATGTGTCAGCTGCGGCTTGTGCGCTATGAAGTGCCCACGTCACGTCATTCTTAAAGCTGATCCTCTGGCTGCCCCCGTTGTGAATGCTCAACCTGCTGCTCCTGCTCCCAAAGCACCGGCTCAGGAAGCAACTCAAACCACCGCACAATGAGAAAATTAGTTTTATTTGTAATCACTATAAGCAGCCTGCTAATAACGGGCTGCTTTTTTCAACAAAAGACCTATAATTATAAAGATACTCGCTTCCTCATGGATACCATTGTAGAGATTACTGTCTACGGTGAGGATGAAGCTAAGCTCCGTAGTGGTTCTACTGAAGGCTTTGTCGCTTTTAAAGGTATTGCCGATGTTACGGACAACTATGAGCAACATCAAGATAATGACCTTTTTGCCTTAAATAAACAGGCAGGAAAAGGTCCTTTTGTGGTAGATAAAAAACTGTTTACTTTATTAACTGCAACAAAGAAACTCCCCTACGGAAAAATCGACCTTACTCTGGGGCCTGTAATTAATCTGTGGCACGAAAACAGTAAGACTACTACAGTTCCTTCCAAGGAGGCAGTAAAAGCGGCTCTGGCCAAATGCGGCGATAACAGCTATACTTTAGACGAAGCGGCCGGCAGCGTTACGCTTCCCGCCCATACAGCCATGGATTTAGGAGCAGTAGCTAAGGGCTACGCTGTTGACAGAGCCTATGACGCTCTCAAAAAAGACCCGGCAATAAAAGCTGCCTTGATTAATGCCGGCGGCAATATTAAAATATTAGGTAAAAAACAAGATGGGAAGCCTTGGCGCATCGGTATCCAAGACCCTCGTCATAAAGATAAAATGATTGGTACCCTGGAGATAGCCCCCGGCATGAGTCTGGCGACTTCCGGTGATTATCAGCGTTATTACGAGGTAAACGGTGTTCGTTATCACCATATTATTGATCCTGATACCGGTTACCCGGCACGTAATGCCATCTCTACCACAGCTGTTCATGCTTCGGCTTTTCTGGCAGATTATTACTCTACTCTACTGTTTATTCTGCCTACCAAAGAAGCGGAAAAGATTGTGGAATCTACAGAAGGTCTGGAAGCTATTATTATTAATCCTGAGGGTCAAATATATGTGTCCCCGGGACTAAAGAATATTTTCAAAGCAGAAAAATAGGAAATACAATAAATACCTTGTCACGCTAAACATTAAGGAGTACGTATGCGTAAAACTGATTATTTGCTGTTGGTTGTTATTTGCCTAGTAGCTTTAGCAGGCTATCTATTCTTTCATAGCACAGATAACAAAACAGCAAAGTTGTTAATAATACAACATGACAATAAAGTCATAGAACGGGTCGATTTGGAAAAGGTTACCGCAGAAACAAGGCTGGATGTGCCTGTTCAGGACGGTACCCTGACTTTAATGTATGACAAAAAAGGTGCCTGGGTAGAGTCCTCTCCCTGTCCGGAAAAGCTTTGTATCCATCAGGGAAAAATTACCAGAGCCGGACAAACTATTGCCTGTCTGCCGGAAAAGGTTCTTTTGACTTTAACTACTCCCGGAAAGGAGGCCGAGTTCGATGCCATCATCCGCTAAATATTCTCTTCAGACCTTGACACGTTTAAGTGTCCTCTTGGCGGGAGCGATTGCCCTAAGATTGATAGAAAGTGCTTTCGCCTATCTTTTGCCTTTGCCCGGTGCTCATCTGGGGCTGGCTAATTGTGTTACGATTATTGTGCTATATATGTATACTACCGGGCAGGCTGCTCTTTTCCTTACGGCTCGCATTTTATTAGTTGGTCTTTTATTTACCGGTCTTCTGACTCCCGGCTTTACTATTGGTTTAGGGGGAGCTTTGTTCAGTTTTATTTTTATGGCTTTGGCTGTTAAACACAACTGGTTCTCAGCCTGGGGAATTGGCCTTTTAGGTGCTTTCTGCCACAACTGCGGGCAGATTATGGTAGCAGCCTATTTAATGAGTACTGCAGCTATTTTCAGTTATCTGCCTTTTCTTTTACTTTTAGGTATTCCTACCGGTCTTTTTACCGGTTTTTTAGCTAAGATTTTTTTAGACCGTTTCGCTCAAATCCAGTGACACTATAGTATGGCAAGAGCCGGCTGATAATTTGTCAGTCTCTTTTCCGCATTTAAACAGAACCGAGGTAATATTATGGATTCCACAGAATTAGATGCTTTAGAAACACAGCTGAACAGCTGCCATGACTGTCCTCTTAGAGATGGTTGTCAGTCTCCTGTTGGCTGGTTTGGCAATCCCCACAGTCCTATTATGTTCGTGGGGGAAGGTCCCGGAGGCGTGGAGGATGACTATGGCTGTCCTTTAATCGGTCCCAGCGGACAATTGCTGGATAAGGCACTGTGGTCCACCAATATGACTCGTGACCTGGTACTGACTACCAATGTTGTTAAGTGTCGTCCCAAAGGCAATCGGACACCTACCATTGAAGAAGGTCGTTTCTGTGCTGAACGCTGGCTGGATAAGGAAATAGAAATAATAAAACCTAAGGTCATTGTAGCCTTAGGCAGTGTTGCTCTACATTATTTGGGAAAGCCGGATGACAAGATTACCAGAACCAGGGGTACCTGGTTCAAGACTAAACAGGGTATCGACTGTATTGCTACTTTCCACCCATCTTACTTGCTGCGGTTGGCCGGTCACGATCAGGTCACTGCCAAATGGCATGTGTTCTATGATCTGGAAAAAGCCCGGGCTAAGGTTTTAGAATCATTACCCGACTACAAATTCTGCAGCGACAAGCCTTTAAATTTGTTTGAGTTATTTAAGAAAAGGTCCTAAGACTAATAATTTAACAAAAGGTGATTACTAAAAGCCGGCCACTCTCCCGGATGGCATTCCGCCACGTCCTGGTCGAGCTGGCCTCTTCCTTTTAGTAATCACCTTTGTTTTATGTTTTATATTTAAAACAGTAGAAGAGCTGGCTGATAATATTGGCAGGAGCATCCGCAGGTTGGCTAATTTGCTACGCTGCTGAGCCGTAAACGAAGTGGATATCGGTTCGCAGCACCTATAGCGGACTGATATCCACATGAGTCGGCGATAGTAGC